>JASFOZ010000107.1:0-10416 GCA_050116255.1 Desulfarculaceae bacterium | reverse complement strand
GCGTGTTTGCCCTGCCCTGTCCCCGGCGGGCCAGTAAGGCAACATCCTCTTGCTCCTCTGAGGGCTGGTAGTTGTAGGTGATGAACGGACGCATGGCATGCTTGATCTTAAAGGGATTTTCGGCGCTGCCAAAATCCATAACCCGGTAGAGGTAGGTGGAGGCGTTGATTTTAAACCGCCAAAGCTGACTGAGACCGGTTTTTTGATTGGTGGGGTCTTCGGCATCGTCCAGGGAGACGCTGTACAATCGGGGCATAATGGTGAAGCTCGGCTCCAGCTCCAGGTAGTCATTGAAATTCAAAGGCAATGATATCTGAGGGCTCAGATCGGTGATGTGCCCCTTTGAGCCTTCCTCGCGGTAATAATACCGGTAAGAAGAGTTCATCTGAAAGTAGAGGCCGGTGTCCCCCACCGGTTGCCGGGTGGCGTCCAGGGCCAGAACCGGAAGCTCCTGCAAGGTTCTGTCATTGTCGGTGGTCAGATCGTCATAATAGATCACAGTTCCGTTGAAGGTGGCCGTGGCCCAGCTGTGCTGCAGGTTCAGCTTGCTGGTGCGCACCGTGGAGGAGTTGGGCTCCAGGTCGCGGCCGAACCAGCGCAGAAGGCGCAGGTTGCTGGAGTCATAGCCGGTGTGGCCGAAGGTGAATTCACGTAGGTAATCCTTGTCGCTGACAAAATCCACATCCAGCTTGAGGTTCATGCGGCCGTTGAACAAGCGGTGGTCGGCCTTGCCCCGGAACCAATAGCGGGAATTATAAGGGTGGGCGTTTTGGCCCTTGTCAAAAAGCTCCTGGCCCTGGCCGTCGTCAGAGAGGAAATCATACAGGAACATTCCCTTGGACCAGTTGCCCAGATTGTAGCGGTACTCCAGGCCCACATCCAGACCGCGTTTGGACATATAGTTCAGGGTGAGGCTGGCATCCTGGTCATCGCCCAGGGTCTGAAAATATGGCTGGCTGAAGACAATGCCGTCGCGGTCCGAGTTGCCGAAACTGGGGGCTAAGAGGCCGGATTGCCTCTTATATTTAGCGGGAAAGATAAGATAGGGGGTCCAGGCAATGGGAAAATCCCGGATCCTGAAGGCGGTGTCCTTGGCCTTGCCGTAGCCCTCCAGGTCTACCTCCATCTCCTTTCCCGTAAACTCCCAAGCCGGCGCAGAGCCGTCACAGGTGGTGAAGGCGCCGTTGCGCAGACGGTAGGTATCACGACCGGTTTTTTCTATCTCCTCGCCCCGGAGATAGTAATGACCCGATTTGACAAAGACTTGGCTATTGTAGGCCTTGCCGGTGCCCGCATTCAGATCCACGGCCATGTGTTCGGCGGTGAGGATCTGTTGAGGCGTGACCAGGCGGACTTTACCGTCGGCCTCAGCGATGAGGGTGTTGGCGTCCAGGCGCAAGCGATCGGCAAAAACCCTGACCTCGCCCTGGACCACCTCCACTTCCCCTTCGGCCTGGTAGACTCCGGTCTTTTCGTGATACTCGACCTGATCGGCCCGCAGGTCCACAGGCAGCTTGGCGTCCACACGTATGAGCTCGGCCTTGGCCCAGGCGGACCCAGCTCCCACAGAAACTCCAACCGCCAAACAAAAAAAAGTGCAGGCTACTTTAACCAGGCACCCGAACCTCGGCAATATTCTCTCTCCATCCCACAGCTAAGAGGGTGAAACGCCGTTGCTGAGGCAGCCTAGCAAATGCAGTTGTCTAAGGCAAGTCGCTTGTAGGAGTTATGAAAGGGCCAAGGCCTCTCCTACGGTGAACAAGGAACCGGTGACCAAAACCACTCCCTCTGGGCCGGCTAACTCCTGGGCCCTGGCTATGGCCCGGCCCAAGTCAGCGATTACTTCCGCCCGCAGGCCTGGGGGCGCAGCTTTGGCCAACGACTCGGGCGTGGCCGCCCTTTGATAAACCGGGCGGGAAAAAATGACCTGGTCGGCAGCAGGAGTAAGCACTTGTAAAATAGACGCCAAATCCTTATCAGCCATGATCCCCAGAACCATCACCAAAGGCCTGCGCCCCTGGCGGACCAGATCCAGGCTTCCAACCAGGGCCTTGGCCGCGGGAAGGTTGTGGGCGCCGTCCAGCCACACCGGAGGCCTTCCCGGCTTGTCAGGCAGTTTATGCAGCCGTCCCGGCCACTGAACCCGCATCAGTCCCTCACGGAAATGACTGGGTTCTACGGGCACCTCCGCCCGGGCCAACTGCTCCAGGGCGCCCAGGGCCAGACAGGCGTTCTCGGCCTGATAGCGTCCCGTCAGGTTGGTGGTTAGGCCCTTAAACCGCCAAAAGCGGCCGCACAGGTTGAATTTTCCCTTTTGGCTGCGGCGGAAGGTGATATCCCCGCCCCTCCTGATTATGGGGGCGTCCAGGCGCCGGGCCCGCTCTTCCACCACCTTCCGGGCCTTGGGTTGCCTCACCCCGTGGATAAGGGGTATGCCGGGCTTGATGATGCCGGCCTTTTCAAAGGCTATGGCGGAAAGAGTCTTTCCCAGGTACTCCTGATGCTCCAGGCCGATGTTGGTGATCACGGTGACCAAGGGCTGGCATACATTGGTGGCGTCCAGGCGGCCGCCCATGCCGACCTCCATAACCGCCAGGTCAACCCCTTCTTCGGCAAAGTAGACAAAGGCCATGGCGGTGACCACCTCAAAGAAAGTGGGCGGTTCCCGTTCATCCATTACCTGCCACACGGCATCGGCCAGCTTGATCACCCGCCTTTGGCTGATCTCCCGGCCAGCGATGCAGAAGCGCTCCGTGAACCGGACCAGGTGGGGGGATATGTACATCCCCACCCTTACCTTGGCCTGGAGCAGGGCGGCCTGGACCATGGCACCCACCGAACCCTTGCCGTTGGTTCCGGCTATATGCAGACAAGGCACTTCCAGGTGGGGATTATCAAGACGCTCGAGCATTTTTTCGGTGGAATTTAGGCCCAGCTTTATGCCGAATTTTTGCAGTTCATAAAGCCGGGATATGGTCTTTTCATAGGCGCCCATCACTCGGCCCCCAGGCCTCAGCCCTGCTGCTCGGTCAGGTTGGCAAACTCTATCACAAGCGTCTTTAATCCGAACTGTTTAAAATGCACAAATATCTTGGAGTCGCCCTTATACCCCATCACCTTGCCTGCACCGAACTTGGCATGGTTGACCTTTTGGCCCACTTCAAAGGGCCGCTTTTGCTTGCGGGTGCCCCGGGAAGCGGGCGCCGGCTCCGGCACCGCAAACACCGGTTCGATTGATTGTGACTCCAATAAACCCTGGGGCAGATCGTCCAGAAACCGGCTCAAGGGTTCTGGGCGCCAGCCCGTACCCTCATAGTAATGCTCTTTTGGCGCCATTATGGTCAAAGTGGCACCAGCCCGGGTGCAGGCAACATACATCAGGCGGCGCTCCTCCTCCAAGGCCTGGGGGTCGTCCAGGCTGGGGAAGCCCGGGAAGCGTCCGTCCGTGGCCCAGATTATGATTACGTGGGGCCATTCCTTGCCCTTGGCCGAATGGGTCGTGCTCAGGGTCAAGGGCTCGGCCTCCAGGAGATCTCCTTCGCCTTCAGGAGGGTCCAGCACCGTCTCGGCCAAAAACTCGGCCAGGGTTTGAGTTTGGCTGGCCAGAGCGGGCAACTCCTTGAGATCGGTCAAGCGCCGGGGATAGTCCTCAAAGGAATCAACGCATATGGGCTCATAATACTCCAGCACCGTTTCCACCATCTCCAGCGGCGTCAATTCGTCCTTGCTTAAGGTTTTAAGCAGGCCGCTCAATTGGACGAGCTGGGGTATGCGGCCCACTTGCGGAGCCTCATCCAGGGCCGGGATATAATCCGAAGCTGAACCAGACTTAACCAGGTGGCCTATGATCTGTTGGGCGGTCTTGGGGCCCACCTTGGGCAGCAGCATCAAGATGCGCTGCCAGGAAAGAAAGTCCCGGGGATTGGCCACGACCCTGAGATGGGCCATCACGTCTTTAACATGGGCCAATTCCACAAAACGTATGCCGCCGTATTTCACAAAGAGCAGCCGCTCGGCCCTTAGCTCGTTCTCCAGATCAAAGGAATCACGGCCAGCCCGAAAGAGCACCGCGATCTCCGAGGCGTGGGCGCCTTTGGCCATAAGCTCGCGGATGCGTTCCACCGCCTGGCGGGACTGGCCTCTCTGCTCCCGGGGGCGAAGCAGTTGCGGCTTCACGCCCTTATCCCGCTCGGTGAAGAGGTCCTTTTCATATCTCTCCAGGGCCTGAGCGATGACAGAGTTGGTAAGGTCCAGGATATTTTGGGTGGAGCGGTAGTTCTGGGTGAGCTTGACCAGGCGCACGTCCTTATAGGCATGGGGAAACTCGAAAATGTTGCGCAGGCGGGCGCCCCGGAAGGCGTAAATGGACTGGGCGTCGTCGCCCACCACCATCACGTTCTGGTGCTGTGAGCATAAAAGCTTGAGCAGGCGGGCCTGCACGGCATTGGTGTCCTGGTACTCATCCACCAGAATATGCCGCCAGCGCTGGCCCAGCTCCCGGCGCACCTGGGCATGATCGTCCAAGAGCTTCTCGCTCAGAAACAAAAGATCATCGTAGTCCACCAGGTCTTGAGTGCGCTTGGCCTCGTTAAAGCCCCGGGCGATAATCTGTATCTGGTCCAGGTAGCTCAAAAGATGGGGCGAGTGAATCTCCAGGGTCTCCTCCAGGCTGAGCTCCAGATTACGGGATTTGCTGATCAGATCCGCCAGGGTGCGGGGTTTGGGAAAACGCCGGTCGCTCTTGTCTTTGAGCCCGCCTTCTGCAACCACTCCCTTGATAATCTGATGGGTGTCGGCCTGGTCGATAACCGAAAAGCGTGGGGACAGCTCAATCCAGGGGCCATAGCGGCGTAAAAGGCGGTGGGCCAGGGAATGGAAGGTGCCTCCCTCCACGGCCTGGCAGGCCGGGTCCAGATTCCGGGCCCGCTCCAGCATCTCCGCCGCCGCCCGCCGGGTGAAGGTCAAAAGCAGGATACTTGAGGCGGGCACCCCCTGGTTCACCAGCCAAGCGACCCGGTGGACCAAGGTGCGGGTCTTGCCGGTGCCCGCACCGGCAATAACCAAAATGGGGCCGTCGCCCAGGCACACGGCATAGCGCTGGGCCTCGTTCAGATCTTTTAAAATTCCTTCAGAAGACAAAAGACTGTTCACGCCTTGGCAAAATGCCCGGCCAAGGCATCCACCAGAGCTGGAATGGTGTAGGATTCAGGCTGCACATGTACCAAGAGGCCCTTATCCCGGGCGGTTTCAGCGGTTATGGGCCCGATGGCGGCGATGGTGATCTCATTGGCAATGCTCAAAGAAACGAGCTTCTGTTGTTCCGGGCCGCTGATAAGGTCCCAGAGATTATTAACCGTGGAAGAGGCGGTAAAGGTGATCACATCCAAACCTTCCTTCAGCGCCTTGGAAAGCCTGGGTCCGGACTCCGGCGGAGTCACGGTTTGATAGGCCTCCACCACCTTCACTTCCGCGCCCCGTTGGCGCAGGGTTTCCGGAAGCAGGTCCCGGGCCTGGGCCGCCCGGGGCAACAGAACCCGGGCCCCCTTCAGGTCCTGCCCGGCCAGGGCCTCTAAAAGCCCTTCGGCCACAAAGTCCTTAGCCACCACCTCCGGATTTAAGCCGCGCTGGCGCAGGACCCCGGCTGTGGCCGGGCCTATGGCACCCAGGCGGAGGGCGCCCAAGGAGCGCACGTCCTTCCCCCCGGCGTTCAAAGCGCCAAAGAACGCCTCCACCCCGTTTACGCTGGTGAACAAGAGCCAATCATAGGTGTTTATCTCCGCCGCCGCCAGGTTCAGGGGTTCAGTATTTTGGGGAGGCTGGATGGCGATGGTGGGTACCTCCAGAACCTCGGCCCCCAGGCTCCTGAGGGCCAAGGAGAGTTGGCTGGCCTGTTTGCGGGTGCGGGTGACCAACACCCTTTTGCCGAAGAGAGGCAGGGTCTCGTACCAGTTCAACTCCGTCCGCAGGCCGGCCACCGGGCCCACCACGGTGACCGCCGGGGGGGTCAGCCCTGCTTGCTGCACCTTTTCCGCCAGATCGGCCAGGGTGGCGCTGACCGTGCGCTGCCGGGGGGTGGAGCCCCAGCGGATAGTGGCTGCCGGGGTCTCCGGGGGCTTGCCCGCCTGCACCAGCCTCTGGCAGATATGGGCCAGGTTCTTCACCCCCATGAGAAACACCACCGTGCCTATGCCGGCCAGGGCTTCCCAGTTGATGGTGCTCTCCGGCTTGGCAGGGTCTTCGTGCCCGGTGACAAAGGCCACGTCGGTGGTGCAGCGGCGGTCGGTGACCGGTATACCGGCATAGGCCGGCGCCGCCACGGCGCTGCTAACACCGGGCACCACCTCAAAGGCATGGCCCTGGGCCTTCAGGGCGCTGGCCTCCTCGCCCCCCCGGCCGAAGACAAAGGGATCACCGCCCTTGAGCCGGCACACCGTCTTGCCGGCGGCGGCCAACTGGCATAGAAGCCCGTTGATCTCATCCTGGCTCTTGGTATGGTCGCCGCCCTTTTTGCCCACGTAGATGCGCTCGGCCGAGGCCGGAGCCAGCTCCAGCAACTCCGGGTTGGCCAAAAAATCATAGACCACCACATCGGCCTGGGCCAGGCAGCGGGCCGCCTTCAAGGTAAGCAGCTCCGGGTCGCCGGGGCCGGCCCCCACCAGGTAAACCTTGCCGCTCATGCCGGGGCCTCGCCGTAAATCTGGGCCAGGATCTCCCGCCCCCCCCGGTCCAGCACTTCCTCGGCCACGGCCCGGCCCATGACCTCCGCCTCGGCCTGGAGGACGCGGCCTTGGCCCCGCACTACCTGCGAGCCATCCAGGTTCGCCACCAAGCCCTGCATGACCACCTCTTGGTTTTCCACCTGGGCGAATCCGGCTATGGGCACCTGGCAGCCGCCTTGCAGCCGGGCCAAAAAAGCCCGTTCCGCTGCCACCGCCACGGCGCTGGCAGCATGATTCAAGCCCCGGGTCAACTCGCCCACCGCCTGGTCGTCAGCGCGGACCTCCACACCCAAAGCCCCCTGTCCCACCGCCGGCAGCAGAGTGGACGGCTCCAGGGCCGTGGCCCGGCTGTCTTCAATGCCCAGACGGGCCAGACCGGCCGCAGCCAGCACCACCCCGTCCAGGTTCTCTTCCTCGAGCTTGCGCAGGCGGGTCTCCACGTTTCCCCGGATACTCACCATGGTAAGATCCGGCCTTAGGGACAAAAGCTGGGCCTGACGGCGCAGACTGCTGGTGCCCACCCGGCCCCCTTGAGGAAGCTTATCCAAAGAACCTCCGGACTTAGTGACAAGCACATCCCTCGGGTCCTCGCGCGAGCAGATGGCGCTCATAATCAGCCCAGGGGGGAGCTCGGCGGGTACGTCCTTCATGGAATGCACCGCCAGGTCAGCCTGACGGCCCAGCAAAGCGTCCTCGATCTCCTTGACGAACAACCCCTTGCCCCCCACCTTGGCCAAAGGGGCGTCCAGGATCTTGTCGCCCTTGGTCTTAATGGTCAGGTAGTCCACCTGCAGGCCGGGGTTGTTTTCTGCAAGACGCGCGCCCACCCACCGGGCCTGGGCTACAGCTAATTTGGAGCCCCGGGTGGCGATTACTATCCGGGTCATGGATTGTGATACAAGCCGGCGTTTAATGACAGGTGGCGCAGGAACCGCTGCTGCAGGAAGCACAGCCGCTGTTGGAGGATACCATCTTGCCATCGCCGCTTTTGTGGGCGAACCCGCTCATCAAGCGGACCACACCCTTGCATTGGCATTCCGGGCAACGGACCTCTTCATCGTTTCGCATGACCAGGGTCTCGAAGTTCTTTTCGCACTTGGGACAATGAAATTCGTATATGGGCATTTTTCAACCTCTCTGAGCAGCTTTCCAAGCCGCATCAAACAACTGATCTATCTACTTCAAAACTATATCTTCGCAATGGCCAATGCAAGCATAGCCGCTTATTGCCCTTCTTGCACCATAGCCAAAAGAAGAGGCAAATTTATTTCATGGTGTCCGGTTATGAAGATGCCCCTGCCGCCGGTCAGCACCGGCCTCTGCACCACATTGGTAAGGGGCCGGTAGTGCCGGATCATATCCAGATTCACGGTTGTGAAGTCCTTAACCTCGTGGCCCAGGTTGCGGGCGGCGCTGAGCGCCTTGAGGAATACTTCAGGCAGCACCACCGCCGAGCCCACGTTCAGAAAGACCCCGCCTTTCAGCCCGGTGACCTGGCTGACCAGCAAGCGGAAATCCACATGGCTGGCCCTGCCGGTGGCGGCGCCGTCAAAGCTGGGGTGCATGTGAATTATGTCCGCCCCCAAGGCCACATGCACCGTAGCCGGGGCCTCCAGCCGGGAGGCGGCGGCCAGCAAAGACAAATCCCCGTGGGGCGGCTTGGCCTGCAAAAGGGCCCGGCCCACGGCCTCGCCCAGGCCCGATTCCGGGTATTTGGCCAAAGCCTGGTTAATGAACTCGCCGGTCTGGCGGGCGGTGCCGAAACTGCCGTCCGCCAGGGATTCGGCCACGTCCTCGCTGGTGTGCCCGGCCAGGGCCATCTCCACGTCGTGGATCACTCCGGCACCGTTAAGGGCCAATCCCGAGATCAAGGACTTGTCTAAGGCGTCTATAAGCAAGGGGCTCAGGCCCACCTTGATGACGTGCGCGCCCATGCCCAGGATCACCGGCCGCCCCTGCCGCCGGGCGGCGGCCATGGCCTGGGCGGCCTCCCGCAGATCCGTGGCTGCCAGCGCCTGGGGCAGGTCCTCCACAAACTGGCGGAACGAGCCCCCCGGCTGCCAAGGCTTGCCCAGCATGCCCTGGGAGACCTTGGAGGAGCGGACCTCCAGGTCGCTTAGTTTGAGGTCGCTCAAATCGGCGGGCTTCAGCTTCATGAGGAGCGCCCAAAGAGTTTAAGGTCAATCAGTTCGCAGAGCAGATGGATAACCAGCCCGTGAACCTCCTGAATACGGGGGGTTTCTTGGCTGGGAGCCTGGACAAGGACATCGCAAAGGGGTTCCATTTCCCCGGCCTGGGAGCCGGTCAGGCCCAAGGTGGCCATGCCCTTGTTTTTGGCTGCGGCCAGCCCTTTGAGAATATTGCCGGAACGGCCCGAGGTGGAGATGGCCAGCAAAACGTCGCCCTTGGCGCCCAGGCCCTTTATTTGTTTGGCAAATATCTCTTCATAATAATAGTCGTTGGCAATGGAGGTTAAGATGCTGGAATCGGTGGTAAGGGCGATGGCCGGTAAAGGCGGTCTTTCCAGCACAAAGCGGTTCAAAAGTTCCGCGGCCAGGTGCTGGGCATCGGCGGCCGACCCGCCATTGCCGCAGATGAGTAGTTTATTCCCCGCAGTAAAGGCCTGCCCTACCAATTCAGCTGCCTGCACCAACTGCTCAAGGCCGCTGTCCATGAACTCCTTTTGCACCTGAAGGGAGCGTTCCAGACTGGCGCGCGCGGTGGCGAGCATGTTCGATTACTCCGTGTCTTCTACAGGTTACAGGTTGCCCAAAACTAACCGGAGCACAAATGGTTGTCAAGAGCGACGGCGGCGGGGTTTACGGCCCGAGCGCTGCCGGAAGATAAGCCGCAGGGGGGCGTTATTCAGCTTCATGGCCTCGCGGAACTGGTTATTCAGGTAGCGCTGGTAAGAAAAATGCACCGCCTTGGGATCATTGACAAAAAGCACTATAGTGGGGGGACGGGTGCTCACCTGGGAGGCGTAGTAAAATTTCAACCGCCTTCCCTTGACCATGGGGGGCTGATGCCTGGCAATGATCTCCTCCAAGGACTTGTTCAAGGGTCCGGTGGCCAGGCGGCGGCAGAAATCGGCAAAAACCAGGTTTATGGTGGGCAGAAGCTTTGACACCCCACTGCCGGTCTTGGCGCTCAGATAAAGCTGCGGCGCCCAGGGGGCAACCTTCAGCAGCCGTTGCACCTGCCGTTTCACCTCTTTTTGGTCATCTGTTTTTCCCTTGAGCAGATCCCACTTATTCATCACCAGGACCAGGGCGCGGTGGGCCTCCATGGCCTGTCCCGCCACCCGCAGATCTTGATCAGCCAGGCCCTCGGAGGCGTCGGCCACCACCACCGCCACCTGGCACCTTTCAATGGCCCTGAGCGAGCGGAAAACCACCGCTTTGTCCAAACCGGGCTTCACCTTGCCCTGACGCCTTATCCCAGCGGTATCTATGAATAAATAATCCTTGCCCCCTGCCTGCCAGGGGGTGTCCACGGCGTCGCGGGTGGTGCCCGCCACCTCTGAGACCACCGCCCGTTCGCCGCCGACCAGGGCGTTGAGCAGCGAAGACTTGCCCACATTGGGCCTGCCCAAGATAGCCACGCGCACGATTTCGCTGTCTGCCTGTTCGCTCTCGGGCTTTGCCGGGGGCAGGGCTTCTGCTATCTCGCTGAGCAGCCCCCTGACTCCATAGCC
>JASFOZ010000106.1:0-10495 GCA_050116255.1 Desulfarculaceae bacterium | reverse complement strand
CCTGGAGCTTCTTAACTACCGGCGTTTGTGGCGGACTACTTTCCTTTCGGCGGTAGTGGTCACTCTGGCGCCCCTGGTGTTCCTGGCCGGGATCAACTTCTATCAGTTCGAGGAGCAGTATCAGCTTCAGCGCAACGAGATCACCAGCCAGATGCAGCGCCTTCTGGCCACCAACAAGGTGCAGATTAGCTACTTTTTGGACGAGCGCCGGGCGGCCCTGGCCTACGCGAATCTGGAAAACACCTTTGCGGAGCTTTCCGATCCCCGCCACTTGAGCGCAGTGTTCCGCCGCCTGCGCAAGGCCTTCGGCGGCTTCGTGGATCTGGGTCTCATCGACGGCTCGGGCATCCAGCGCGCCTATGTGGGGCCCTACAACCTGGAGGGCCGAGATTACAATAACCAGGACTGGTACAAGGAGGTGCTGATCCGGGGCATCTACATCAGCGACGTGTTTCTGGGTCACCGCAACTTCCCCCATTTCGTCATTGCCGTGCGCCACGAAAGCCCAGACGAGGAGCCCTATGTACTCAGGGCCACCATCGATACCGGACGGCTCAACGGTCTCTTAAGCGCCACCGGCCTGCAACCCAGCGGCGAGATCTTTTTGGTCAACCAGGCCGGAGTGCTGCAGACCCCTTCCCAGTTCTACGGCGGGGTGTTGTCCCGCTTTCCCCTGTTTCCGGCCTCAGGGTATCTATCTCAGGGCATCCTGGAGGCAGAGGGTAAAGACGGATATCCCCTGGCCGTGGGCATGGCCAAGGTAAAGGGCACTCCCTTCAGCCTAGTGGTGATCAACCAGTCCCGGATTCTCCTTAGGAAATGGGATTTGTTGCGTATCAACGTGCTGGTGATGGTGGGTTTGAGCGTGGCGGCTATTTTGGTCGTGATCTGGTGGGGCTCAGCCACCCTGGTCAACCGCATCTACGAGGCGGATCTCAGGCGGGTGGCGGTCCTGCACGAGGTGGAATACACCAACAAGCTGGCCTCCATCGGCCGGCTGGCCGCGGGGGTGGCCCACGAGATCAATAACCCGGTGGCCATCATCAACGAGAAGGTCGGCCTTATGACCGATCTGCTGTCATTGGACAAAGATTTCACCCACCAGGAGAAATTTCTGCGCCAGGCCCAGGTGATCAAGGAATCGGTGAAGCGGGTGAGCGAGATAACTCACCGGCTCTTGGGATTCGCCCGTCATCTGCCGGTAAAGACCGAGGATATCCACCTGGAGCCGCTCATCAAGGAAGTGTTGGGATTTTTGGGCCGTGAGGCCGAATACCGCAACATCGACATCAACCTGAACATCCCCCGCGACATACCCCCCATCCAAAGCGACAAGGGCCAGCTCCAGCAGGTATTGCTCAACATCCTCAACAACGCCCTGGCCGCAGTGAAAAACGGCGGCGAGATACACATCGCGGTGGCGCCGGATGGCAAGGGCCATCTGGTGATCAGCGTGGCGGACAACGGGGTGGGCATTCCCAAAGAGCACCTTAACAGTATTTTTGAACCCTTCTTCTCCACCAAAGGAGAGAGGGGTACCGGCCTGGGGCTCTCCATCACCTATGGCATCGTACAGAAGCTGGGAGGGCGCATCGAGGTGGAGAGCGAGCCTGGTTTGGGCACCACCTTCACCGTGGCCCTGCCTATCAAGCGGGATGCCCAGGGGCCGTTAAACGAAAACGTCGCACCCGATCACATGGACGCGGATATCCGCGGATCACGGGATGGAAGGGAACTATGAGGGTTCTGCTCATAGATGACGAAAAGGAATTGGTCACCACGCTTTCGGAGCGGCTGGAGCTACGCGGCATTGACAGCGACTGGGCCACCAGCGGTGAGGAAGGCCTTGATCTGGTCAAGCGCAACCAGTACGACTGGGTGGTGGTGGATCTGAAAATGCCTGGGCTGGGGGGCTTTGAAGCCATAAAGGCCATCAAGCTGGCCCGGCCCGGAGTGCGCATCATCCTGCTCACCGGTCACAGCGCAGTCGAGGACCTGGACCACGCCCTGGATCTGGGGGCGGACAAATACCTGGTCAAGCCGGTGGAGATAGACGACCTGCTGAGCTTGATGCAGGCGGAATCAACGGAGGCCTGAGTCATGAGCGAGCTCGGCTGCGATGAGCTTTTAGGCCTTGCCCTGGATTTTTGCGCCCGGGTCACCGCCAGCGCCACTCACGAGATAAAAAACGAGTTGGCGGTGATCAACGAGCAGGCCAGGCTGGTCCAGGAGCTTCTGGCCATGGCCGCCCAGGGCAAGGAGCCCGACCTGGCGCGGCTGGAGCAGATCATCGGCCGGGTGGTGGTGCGGGTGGGCCAGGCCGACATGGCGGTGCGCCGGCTCAACGCATTCGCCCATAGCGCTGATTTGGACCGGACCCAGGCCGACGCCGGACGTGAGCTGGGCGTGATCGCGCCTTTGTTTAAGCGCATCGCCGCCCGTCACCGGGCCACCCTGGCCCTTGAGTCCGAGGCCCCGCCCGCTCCGGTGATTGGCCAGCCCCTTTTAGTGGAGCAGGCCATGTGGGCCTGCCTGGAGGCGGTGGCTGCCCAGGCCGAGGACAAGGAAGTGCGGCTTTCGGTGCAGCGGGATGGCGGACAGGTGCTGGTGCGTTTTGCGGCTGAGCTGAGCGGGGAGCCCCAGGAGCCGCCCTCGGCGGTGCTGCAACCCTTGGGGGCCAAGGTGCGTACCCTGGCCGGCGGCGGGCTGGAGCTGGTCTTGCCTTCGGCCCAAGGGGCCGGGCAGGAGGAGGCCGGATGAGTCCGGACAAACCGAGTGCAGAGGAGGTACGCGCCGTTTTGACGGAAGGGAACCTGCGCTTTGTGCAGAACCGCCCCCGCCGCCCCCATACCGGCCTTGCCCACCGCCGGCTCGCCGCCACCTCCAACCAGGCAGAGCACGCCCTGGTTACGGTGCTCACCTGCTCCGACTCCCGGGTGCCGGTGGAGCACATCTTTGATGCAGGCATAATGGACCTGTTTGTAGTGCGGGTGGCAGGCAACATTATAGGCCCCAACGGCCTGGCCTCCTTGGAGTACGGGGTGTTGCACGTACACACCCCGCTGCTGCTGGTCCTGGGGCACAGCGACTGCGGGGCGGTGGGCGCCGCCTTGAACCTGGAGCAAGAGGGCGAGGCCCCGGCCGAGGAAAACGTGGCCCGACTGCTTTCGGCCATCACTCCGGTGGTCCGCCGGGTGGCAGACGCCCATCCAGAAGCCGGACGCGATGTGTTGCTGCAAAAGGCGGTCAAGGAAAACGTGCGGCATTCACTAGCTGAAATTTTCCGGCTCAGCCCGGCCCTGGCCAGCGCAGCCCGGGCCGGTGAATTTGTCGCGGCTGGGGCGATATACGACCTGGCCACGGGCATGGTGCATTGGCTGGAAGAGGACCCGGCGGCAGAGCCCGCCGCCTTAGGGGAAAAACCAGCGGCCCCTGGGGCTGGTCTATTGATGAATTATCCCGCTGCAAGCGGCGGGCAATGAACTCCCAAATGGGGGATTAAAAGGAGAAGGATCATGGAACAGGCATACGTGCTGGTGGTTGATGATGAACAGGAATTTTTGGAAAGCGTCAGCGAGCGTCTTGCCAATCGTGGCTTCTTCGTGGATACGGCCCAAAACGGCGAGCAGGCCCTTAAAAAGATCGCCGAAAAAATCTATGACGCCATTGTAATGGATTTGATGATGCCTGGAATCGACGGCATGGAGACCCTGAAAAGGGCCCTTGCCAAAAAGTCGGACCTGCAGATCATTCTGCTGACCGGACACGCCAGCGTGCAGCTGGGAGTGGAGGCCATGCGCCAGGGCGCCCTGGACTTCATGGAGAAGCCGGCCGACCTGGATCTCTTAGCCGCGAAGATAAAGGAAGGCAAGGCCCGGCGTACGGAAATGGATGAACAGACCCGGGAGGCAGCAGTGCGCGAGGCCCTGAAAAAGTACGGCTGGTAAACCGGGCCGGCTGGGGGCCAAGTGGCCGGGCGCAGGGCGTTCCATCTTACAGGCGAGGACGGGAAGCGTTCTCTGAAGTGGCTGACCCCCAGAAAAATCAAGGCCGTCTCATCAATTTCCTGCTTATGCCAGTGCTGTGGGTGCATCAGATCAGATAGCCAATATCTAATCCAAAAAGTGATATATTGGGTCCAGAAGGTCAGTCCGGCCGCGATCCGGGATACGCCCCTTTTTGCGGTTTAATATCAACCAAACTGCGGTTACTTCTACAGCAGCCTTTATCCAGCAGGCCTAAAGAGGGATTTATGGCAGCCTCTCCCCCCCATTCGGAATTCAGAAGCGGCTACCAGCTCATCAAGGTTCGGGATGCCACCAAAAACGATATGACCGTGATCCAGACCATCTATGCCGATGAAGTGCTGCACGGTCTGGCCACTTTTGAAGAGATACCGCCAACCGTCGCAGATCTGCTGTCGCGCCGTGAAAAAGTTCTAAGTCGTGGCCTCCCCTATCTGGCGGCTGAACATAAAGGCGCCGTGGTGGGATACAGCTATGCCTCGATCTATCGGCCGCGCCCGGCCTATCGCAATACCGTCGAGGACTCGGTCTATGTTGCCGAGGGGATGCGGGGAAAGGGTGTAGGCCTTGCGCTCCTTACAACCTTGATCTCCCTTTGCGAAAAGGGACCCTGGCGTCAGATGATCGCCGTCATCGGCCACACCGGTAATATAGGCTCCATAGCATTGCACCAGAGGCTTGGCTTTCGCCATGTGGGCACCCTTGAGGCAGTCGGCTTTAAGCTTGGTCAATGGGTCGACACGGTCCTCATGCAACGCGCGCTTGGTGTTGGCAGCGCAACCTTGGCGGATAACCAAGGCTGACCGGGCTGCGGTGCTTGCTTAAACCTCACAAACACGGTCATCTATAATATGTAGACTAAACCATCTCTTATGGGCCTGACATGCCATCATGCCCATGAAAGACGCCGCCTATAATCTTTCTAGGAAAAATGAGTGCACGGAGTGAAGCCCCCCCGTGGGAGGAAAATCATCTTGGATTGGGCTTTGATTTATGCGTCTCCGGCCGGTAACTTACTTCCTGAAAAATGGGGCACTAACCTTAAGCTCCATGAGAAACGGATGGCCGCACCAGTGATCGCGGCCCTGGGAGCGGCCATTTGCCTGACTGTATACGGTATAAACTGCGATACTTGGCCTTGGCGATTGCCGCGCTTCTGCTTTTGACCTTGAAGCCGGCAGTCTGGGCGTCAGGCCCGTCTGAGATGTACCTGCCCGCCGCCGGCTTTAAAAAGGCCATGCTCTCTGATTATCATCCACCCTTAAAGGGCACCCATGGGGACAGCCCGGTATATATTCAGCAAGGCGGCCAAAAAGGCGGCACCGTCCTAGTCGCGGGAGGGACCCATGCCAACGAGGTGGCCGGCACCCTCGCGGCAGTGCTGCTTCTTGAAAACGCCAGGGTCAAAAAGGGCAGGCTTATCATCATACTCCGAGCCAATATGCTGGCATCTTTACACTCCGCCCCCCGCCAAAAGAAGCCGCTCTTTTTCGCCGCGAACCTTCCTGGGGGCGCCAAGCGCTGGTTCCGCTACGGTTCGCGCTACAGCGATCCCAGATACAGCAGAGTTACGAAAACCCAGCCGGCCTCAGGCCAGGCGGGTAACAACACCGGCATCTGGGAGCAGAGCAACCTGAACCGTTGTTATCCAGGCCATGCCCAAGGCTCCCTGACCAGTCAGATAGCCTACGCCATCATGCAATTTATCAGGGGCGAAAAGGTTGACCTGGCAATCGATCTGCACGAAGCCCTGGAAAAATCCCGCTTGGCGGACATGGCCGTGGTTCATGAGCGCGCCTTGGAGTTCGCCGCCGAGGTCCTTTGGAGGTTGTCAGACCAGGGAGTGGAGATTCGTCTTGAGGCCTCCCCCAAAAAAATGCGAGGCCTGAGTCACCGGGAATGGGGGGATCATACCAAGGCCTTGGCTGTTCTATTGGAAACCCGCAACCCCTTGCAAATAAAATATAGAGATAGGTACGGCCCGTTCGTTAGACAAGGCCGGCAAAGAGACCCAATACTTTGCGCGGAGTTCGACCGTTTCTTCGCATCCGAACAGGGAAAACGCTCGCTTGAACTGCGTGTGGGAAGGCATCTGGCGGCAGTGGCCGCATTTATAGAGGGCTTGGGAGCATTGTCCAAAGCCGATGACGCCAAGGCCAAAGACAGTTCGGGCAGAGATAAAGAGGTTGTTGTAAAGGGAATCCCCTCACTAAGAGATATCCGGCAAAAGGGCCTGGGAGCCTATTTGTCTCCGCCTCCAACCAAATAAAATTGAAGCCATTTATTGTACCCGGGGCTGCTACAAGATTGAATTCGCCTGAGTATTGACATCAGGTGGCTGCCAGAAGCCCCAGCGGGAGTGGGTGAAAAGCACCAAGGCAAACACGGCCAAGGCTAACCCATAAATCAAAAAGGACCATTTCCCCAGGAACCGCTTGGAGGGCGGAGAGTCAAAGGGGACACCTGTCTGGGTGCACAGGCCCTTCAGGTTCAGAAAATGAACAACCGGCAGGCCGTTTTGCAGGGCAAGACCCAAAACCCCGTTTCCTGCCCGGATGCCCTGGCCGGGCTGCAGAAGTCCGGGTTTAAGCGTCAAGACGTCCTGATCAGTCCCCAGATTGGCCTGCGCCCCCCCGATATTCACCAGGAACTTGGCTCCATGCTCCTTGAGCAGACGCCATTTGCGATCAATCATTTCCTGCAAGTTGGCCGTGTGGATCAGCCGGACTCCGGCGTCAGCGGCCGCCTGACGCAAAATCGCCCGGCCTTCGGGGGAAAGCCCGCCTCCGTTTTCCTGGCCGCCTCCAAGAGTATAAAAGGCCGCGCGGGTGCGGATGTATCCCTGGCTACGCAAGCGGGCGGCCAGAACCGGCCAGGGGCATTGGGGGTGGTTGGCCCCCCAGGTGGAGCTACCCAAGGACACCACCAAAAACACATCCAGACCCAGCTCTTCGGCTGCGGTCAGGACGTTCAGAATCATTCCGGGAAAGGATGCCGAGGAGTACACCGCCACCCGGTCGCCCCTTTTCAGGCCCAGCCCTTGCAGCCAACGCAGCGTCATGACCGACCAGGCAGGGTTGCAGGCGGTGCGCTTGGCCTCCAGGCTGCCGGCAGTGGTGGTCAGGGGGCTAATCTCCAGGCCGATCAACCCCAAACGCCAGGGGTCGGTTGCGGGATCACTGCCAAAGCCCTGCTCTTGGCGCCAAACGGCAAGATAACCCTGGGCAGCCCGCACCTTGTCCCAGATCTCCTGCTCGCTGGCATCCATCCCCAGGTGAGCCGGGGCCCACCAGGCCGCCAGTAGAAGAATGGCCAGTGCCAGGAATTTCAACCCAGCCCGCCTCTTCAGCCGGTTCTGCTGCGCCAGATACCCCCGGACCAGGCCGCCTTGGCCGTGACTCCCCTTCACCGGCCACCCCAAGCTGAAAACAATGAAAAAAGCAAGCCAGCGCACATGGCCGCGGCAACGGCCGCGCAGACAGCCCCGGAGATGGTGGGAATAAAGCCCTGCCTCTGAAAATCAGCGCCCATCAGACCGGGGACCACCCACCCCAGCCAAAGCGAGGGAACCGGATAAAACATGGATAAAATAATCTTAATCACCAGGGCCAAGGCCATAGCCAAGGCCACACGCTGCCGGCCGAAAACGCCCCAGACCCGCACCGCCCCGGTCAGGAGCCCCCAGGTTAAAAGCGCTGCCGCCAGAGAAACAACCAAGCCTAGGGGGTTATCCATCTCCATGGCCATGAGACCAGGGCTGATAATGCCCCCGCAGCTTATGCCGGTGCGCTGGAAGAAAAGCATTCCCAATAAAATGCCCAGCAGAAGATGTATCTCTGAAGAAAACTGCAATGCCCACCCGGTATTTTGTGGTTTTTCCAGATTGTCCCGCCGTCGTCACCGCTTGCGGCGGCGATTCTAAAGTCAGCTTGAGCCGAGGGTATCAAATGTTTTCTTAAAGCGCACCAACATAAAAACCGGCCATTGAAATAGCCATTTACTCTAATCGGGTAATGGGATTTTTTTGTTTTTTACTTTCTTTGCAAGCGCAAGCCAGGTGCCTTTTCATGATATGGGCACATCAAAATGGCAACCAAACTTGTAGGCGGACAATCAAGGCACTTCGGGCATAAAAAACCATCTCGCCTAACTCACTGGGTGATCTTTTCTGCTACATCAGAAACAAATGTGCCGGATTATGAAACAAAGGCGAATAATATTAACCTGGCTAAATCATTTAAAAAACCAACCAACATTTTCAGCAATTGAATATAGGCGCAAACATATCTTTAGGGATTGCGGGTGGCTCCTGGAAGATGATATAGATGGTTTGACAATTTAGGAGACTTGCATATACCCTTGTTCGGTTTCCGAGGTGAATGGGGGTTGAGCAAGTCACAAGCTGGCGCATGACGAGTAAAGTGCTCGCCATTAAGTTGGGTGGTGGTTGGGGAAGTGATATCTTCCTGCCCAACGCGCCTGCTCAGAAAGAAGTCACCAGGGACGAAATCAATTTCGATTTCCATTCCCAAGCGGTCGACTTTTTTATTCGACAAACAAAACACAAAACAACTAGATCAAACAAAGGCTAGGGGGTTTGATATGAGACCAATGAAGAAATTTATTTGCGCGGCTGCATGCTTGTTATTAGTAGCAGGTTGCGCCCTAAAAGAGGGCCCGTCCACTTCCGCTGGTGATGCCATCAAGCGTGACGCCAAGGGCATGAACGCCATGGTGGCTGCGGCCAAGCCCGAGGCCAGTGAGGTGGGGGTCAAGATTCTGAAACAAGGGGGTAATGCCATAGACGCGGCGGTGGCGACCGCCTTTGCCCTGGGGGCTGTGGAGCCAAACGCCTCGGGCATGGGCGGCGGCGGCTTCATGCTGATCCGCTTTGCCAAGACCGGCGAGGTGGTCTTTATCGACTACCGTGAAACCGCGCCCAAGAAGGCCAAAGCCGACATGTACAAACTTAACAAAAAGGGCAAGGTCATCAACAACGCCAGCAAGGTGGGCGGTCTGGCCGTGGCCGTGCCCGGAAATGTGGCCGGACTTCTCACCGCCTTGGAGAAATACGGCACCATGAGCCGCCAACAGGTGCTCAAGCCTGCCATTGATTACGCCAGAAACGGACTGAGAGTCAGCAAGGTCCTGCAGGGAATGATAGAGAAGAACTTTGACAAGCTGGGCAAATACCCTGCCTCCCGCAAGATTTTCTTCAAGGGGGATCTGCCCTTGGAGGCGGGGGACACCCTGGTGAACGAGGACCTGGCAAAGGCCCTGGAGATAGTGGCTAAAAAGGGCAAGGATGGCTTCTACAAGGGAGAAATTGCCAAGAGGCTGGTGGAGGCTGTGCAGAGTTCCGGAGGCATCATAACTCTGGAGGATCTGGCCGAATACAAGGTGAAGCTCAGGAAGCCGGTCAAGGGAACCTACCGGGGTTATGAGATCATCTCCTCCCCGCCGGCCAGCTCGGGCGGCACCCACGTCGTCGAGCTTTTGAATATCATGGAAAACTTCGACATGAAAAAGCTGCCCTACGGCAGCGTGGATTACTGGCATGCCTGGTCCGAGGCCATGAAACTCATGTACGCCGACCGTGCGGCCTATCTGGGGGACGCGGACTTCGTGAAGGTCCCGATCCAGGGCCTAACTTCCAAAAAATACGCGAAAACCCTATTTGCCAAGATAGATATGGCCAAGGCCGTGAAAAAAGGCCAGGCCGGCGATCCCTGGCCCTACAACGATTCCGGAAATACCTCTCACATTTCCATCGTGGACAAACAAGGCAACATGGTCGCCTTGACCCAGACCATCAATTACTTCTTTGGGTCGGGCGTCACCGTGCCCGGATGCGGCTTCATCCTCAACGACGAGATGCACGACTTTGCCAAAAAGCCGGGATCCAAAAACTCCATTGCCCCAGGCAAGCGCCCGCTCAGCAGCATGTCCCCCACCCTGCTCCTTAAAGACGGCCAGCCCTACGCAACTTTGGGCTCCCCGGGCGGCATGCGCATAATCACCACCGTCTCCCAAATCATCAGCAACCTGATCGACCAGGGCATGGATGTGCAACAGGCCATAGAGGCGCCCAAGACCAACAACTACCAGAAGGGCCCCTACAAAATAGAGTCTCGCATCTCCAAGGAGGTTCAGGCCGGCCTCCAAAAGAAGGGACATAAAATCAAAGTATACAAGCCCTTTGATCTTTACTTCGGAGGCGCCCAGGCAGTGGTGCGCAATCTAAAGACCGGTGAGCTGCATGGCGGCGCCGATCCCAGACGGGACGGTGTGGCCAGGGGTTACTGATCGGCAATAATCCTTGCCTTCGCGGCCCGGCCAGAAAACTGGGCCGCGAAGGCTTTTTTGTCTGGAATCAAAATTATGCCCCAACGGTTTAAGCCTTTTCCGTTCCTGGCAGTGATCCTCGCATCCATGTTCATCCTGTGCACACACTCCGCTGCCGTCAGCAA
>JASFOZ010000105.1:0-10545 GCA_050116255.1 Desulfarculaceae bacterium | reverse complement strand
CGGCCTGTAGTCCCGATTTTTCCGAGTACTACGGCATCCCCGATAAAGATTGCTGGGCAGTAAAAAAACTTAGGCAATCCGGTGCCGAACTTGTCGCTAAAACCCATATGCATGAACTCGCCTTGGGGATCACGGGCATAAACCCGCACTATGGCACTCCCCAAAACCCAAGGGCGAAAGACCGAATACCCGGCGGCTCCAGCTCCGGATCGGCTGTAGCTGTGGCCGCAGGCATGGTGCCCTTTTCCCTGGGAACAGATACCGGCGGCTCTGTGAGGGTTCCCGCTGGTTTTTGCGGGATTTTTGGTTTCAGGCCCACCATAGGTTACATCCCCGTAGATGGAGTCGTGCCCTTGGCGTTTTCACTGGATACGGTGGGCGTCTTTGCCAAGACCGCCGCCCTCCTGAGCACTGTATCCGAATTGCTTTTGGTCCCTCCCATTGCTCCACCCGAGATTTCTTTGGGCAAGGCTTTTTGGTCCCCGGATGCATTGGAAATATCAGAACCCGAGATCAGGGACGCTGCAGACAAATTGAACAGCCGTATAGAAAAGTTGGGCCTGACCCTGCAAACCAAGAATACCGATCTCCTGGTGAGGGCCAGCCATAGCCAAAGGATCATCCAAGGCGCGGAAGCCTGGGCTCTCCACCAAAAATGGCTGTCAGCGGCAAATCCAACCCTGGGAGCGGATGTTAGATCACTCCTCAGCTTCGGCGAAAAGCTTAGCTCTGCCCAAGTAGGAGCGGCATCGGCAGACCGCTCTGCCATATCCTTGGCTTTTGAAAAAATGCTGGGGAACGACGGTATTATGATTCTCCCCATTACTCCAGGTGTTCCCCCCAAAATCACAGACCTCGCCGATCCGGAAGAGGCGTTTTCTTTTCGCATGAAAATATTGTTTTTTACCAATCTGGCCAGCCTTACGGGCCACCCGGTGGTGGCCGTGCCTATCGCTCCAGATGGGGCTTTGCCCATAGGGTTTCAGTTAATCGGACCCAAAGGCTCGGACAGCGCACTGTTGAGGCTGGCGCAGCGGCTTGAGTCAAAAGACAGTTAACTAACCACCCATACAGTAAGGAAGCTGAAAATCCTCTTATGATCTGATACAAACCCACCCCTGGAAGGAAAGCTATGAATAAAGAAATACTCATCGGAATTGGTATCCATGTGGATGCAGTGGCTGGCTGGCTGGGATCTTACGGTGGGGAGGATTCCCCTTGCGACATATCAAGGGGAGTGTTCGCCGCGGAGGTCGGGGTTCCCCGCCTGCTTAAATTGTTGGATAAATACTCCATCACGGCCAGTTGGTTCATACCCGGCCACACCATCGAAACCTTCCCCAGTCAAATGAAACAGGTCGTTGAGGCAGGACACGAAGTGGGTCTTCATGGTTATTCCCACGAAAATCCTACGGCCTTATCCCGGGAGCAGGAAGAAGCCATTCTCACAAAATGCATCAATTTAATTGAAGAGCTCAGCGGCAAGCACCCCCGCGGCTATATAGCGCCCTGGTGGGAGTTTTCAGAAAACAGCGTTGACTTGCTTCTGAAGTACGGCGTCAAATACGACAGCAGCCTCATGCACCACGATTTCCAGGCATATTACGTAAGAATAGGAGAAAGCTGGACACCCATCGATTATGACAAGCCCGCGGAAACCTGGATGAAGCCCATGGATTTGGGGACAACGGTTGACCTGGTTGAACTGCCGGCCAGCTGGTATCTTGACGATCTTCCGCCGATGCTGTTCATCAAAAAATCCCCCAACAGCCATGGCTTCGTCAATCCCCGGAGCATCGAAGACCTTTGGCGGGATCAGTTCGACTACGTATATCGCGAGTACGATCACGCCGTTTTCCCCATGTGCATCCACCCTGACGTAAGCGGCCGTCCCCAGGTGATATTGATGCTGGAACGGTTCATCGAATACGTAACCAGGCAGCCCGGCGTGCGTCTGCTTCCTTTTGAAGAAATAGCCGCGGATTTCCGCAAACGAAGCCCTTTCCAGGCCTGATTCGCCGAGGAGTACGTAAAGGCATACCTTGGAATTGCTACATTAACGGCTTTGTCAATGTGACCGCCGGCCACAGCGCGACCCTTGAGTTCGGCAAGCCTGGATATTTCACGAGTTTCAGGCGTCGCCTGGCAAGGCATTCATGGGTGAAGCTGTATTTTTGATACCGCAAACCCATGATAACGCAGCCAGGCGATGTCTGGAGCTTGCCCGGAGGGTGAAAAAATCGAGCTTCTTTCTTAAAATGATCATCGCAAATTGTAACCTCGAAGATGGCAGACAAAAACCCATTCTAATGATGGTGGTTGGCCAGCATGAAATTGCTCGATTTTTTCATGAAATATCTAGGCTAGGTACTCACCTGTCTCATCTTAGGCAACTGGAACCACAGGCCTGTACCTTGCCAGCTCAAGTATTCCGGTAAGTTTTGTTCGCTTGCCAGAGTCCTGCCATCCACAGGCAGCCCTACAGCTTCTTTTCCCGGAAGGCCTGGATGTAATTAAGGCAATATTGGTCCTGTCCGGCCAAGGCCTCGGCCGCCACGATGCCGGCCATCATTCGCTTATCCAGGGGGTTGATGATGGCCCCGTCCAATCCCCTGGTTATGGCCATGACCATGAAGGTCTGGTTCAGGAACCTGCGTTCAGGAAGGCCGTAGGAAATGTTGGACAGCCCGCAAATGGTGTGAATACCGGGGAAGCCGGTTCTCAGCCGCTCTATGGCCGTTAAGAACTCCTGACCGAATGCATGATCTGCCGAGATGGGCTGCACTAAGGGGTCCACGGAAATATTCTCCAAGGGGATGCCCCTTTTCTCCAAGGCTGTGATCAATTTCCCGGCAATGGCCAGGCGCTGGTCAGCGGTGGTGGGCATGCCCTCATCGCTCATGCACAAGGCAACCACCTTCAAGTCCGTGCCGGCCACCACGGGAAGCAGTTTTTCTAAACGCTCCTTTTCCAGGGATATGGAGTTGACTATGGCCGTGCCCTTATGCACTGTCAAAGCGGCCTCAATGGCCTTGGGATCAGGGCTGTCCAGGCAGCAGGGGGCCTCCACCGTCGATTGCACGGTGGTTACCAACCACTTCAAATACTCAGCCTCTTTATCCACAAAGATTCCCGCATTCACGTCTATATAGTCCGCTCCGGCCTCAAACTGGTCTTGGGCCAACTTGGCGATGGCCGCCTCATCGCGGGATTCAATCGCCGCGGCAACCTGCTTGCGGCTTGCGTTTATAAGCTCTCCAACTACAATCATTTTTTCTCCTCATCGCCAGAGTCGTTCCTGCCAGCAGGGCAAATTCCCGTTCCGTCTCCTGCCTGATCCTCAGCAAACCTTTTTCTGTTCAGGCGCTACCATCCTTTCCAACGAAAGGACCTGTTCCAACTCCTCTTGGCCCAAAAGCCCTTCTTCAATAACGGTTTCGGCAATACTTTTGCCGTTGTCATAGGCCTTTTTAGCCAGTTGCGATGCCTTGTCGTAGCCGAAAATAGGCGTGAGGGCGGTGGAAAGGCTTAAGCTTTGCACAGCCATCTGACGGCAGCGTTCACGATTGGCCGTTATTCCGCTGATGCAGCGATCGGCGAGCACCCGGCAGGCCCGCTCCAACATGTCGATGGATTGGAAAAGATTATAGGCGATGATGGGCTCCATGGCGTTTAACTCCAACTGTCCAGACTCCGCCGCCATGGTGACCGCCACATCCGAGCCGATGACCTGAAAGGCCACTTCGTTGACCACATCCGGGATGACCGGGTTGACCTTGCCGGGCATAATGGATGATCCCGCCTGCACTCGGGGCAGATTGATCTCGTTCAGGCCGCCCCGGGGCCCGGAGGAAAGCAGCCTAAGGTCATTGCATATTTTGGATATTTTGACGGCCAGTCTTTTCAACACCCCGGACAGCTGTACATAGGCGCCGGTGTCTTGGGTGGCCTCGATCAAGTTGACCGCGGTCTCAAGCTCGACACCGCTTATTTTGCAAAGCCCGGCAACCACCCTGCGGGCATAATCAGGATGGCAATTGATCCCGGTGCCTATGGCCGTGGCGCCCAGGTTGATCTCCCGGATCAGGTCCCGGGCCTCGGCCAGCCGCTGCATGTCCTCTTGGACCATCAAGGCGTACGCCGCAAACTCCTGACCCAAAGTCATGGGTACGGCGTCTTGCAGTTCGGTTCGGCCGATTTTTATGACGTCCGCGAACTCCTCGGCCTTGGCGCCCATGACCGCACTCAGGTGCCCCAGGGAATTGATCAAGCGCCCGAGCTTGAAATGAAGGGCCAAGCGAAGGGCGCTGGGGTAGACGTCGTTGGTGGACTGGGACATGTTTACATGGGTATTGGGGTGGAGGACATCGTAACGGCCCTTTTCATAGCCCAAGATCTCCAAGGCGCGGTTGGCGATCACCTCGTTGGCGTTCATGTTGGTCGAGGTGCCTCCCCCTCCCTGGATCACGTCCACCACAAAATCTTTCATATAGGCGCCAGCGATAATCTCGTCGCATGCCTTGCATATGGCCTTGGCCAAATCTTCTGGTAAAAGCCCCAACTCGTGGTTGGCCTGGGCGGCGGCCCTTTTAATATAGGCCAGGGATTTGATCAGTTCCGGAAAATGGGAGATGGGAACCCCTGTGATGGGGAAGTTGTTCAAGGCACGCTGGGTGTGGATGCCGTAATACCGCCCGCTGGGGATATGATCCTCCCCCAGCATGTCCTGTTCTTTGCGATATGGACCGATGTCTTTTTCCTGCATTTCTTTTCTCTATTGTTTAGGTTTGAAAAGACCCCCCAGGCGGCAACGGTTTTCAGCCCACTGCGGGGCGGCCGGTGGCCCGAACGCTTAGGATGGACTCGAAATGAATTTCCTCGCCTGTGCTGGAACAGGCTTTTCTTTCTTCCAGGTCAAAATCAAGCAGGGGTGCGTTGACGTGGTTGCGGGCCATCTGTTCCAAGGCCAGTTCCTCCAGGAGCTGACGCCCACGTTCCTCGGCCTGGTCCAGTTGATCAAAGGTTTCCCGCCCCCTGGGGGAATGAAGAGAATACCCTTTGCCTTCGTTCACCCTGATAACAGCGGTAAGGGTCTGACTCACCATGCCCACCACCGAACCCACCGCTCCGGTCACGGCGTGGGTCTCAGGCAGAATGCACTGAGTATGCAGCCTTGCAAAGGCCGCGGGCAGGCAGCAGGCGGCAGGAGCGCCGGAGCCGATAACCGGAGCGGATAAAGCCACCCGCACCTTAAGCCCAACGCCATCGCCTTGCGGCCGCCGGCTGAACCAAAGGTCAGAAACCTCGGCCAAAGTCTGACCTTGGCCGTTACCCACAAAGGATACGGCCTCCACGCAAAGCTGACGTTGTATATTCTCCTCCACCGCCTCGGCGGCGGAGGCCTGGTCCAGTCCCAGCCTTAGGGCCAGAATCCTAAGGCCCAGTTCAGATGCGCGTCGGCTTCCCAATTCGAATCCGCCCATGGCCACCCGCACATCAGTGGGAGTGAGACCGGCGCACAGGATAAGGCCCTTTTCCTCGCAGCGCTTGAGGCGCCAAAGATAGGGCACACGCTTGGCGTCTTCCATGAGGCTTCGTTCGCTGACGGGGCCGGCATCAAGATTTAGCGGCAAACTGGGATCGAGCCCGGGCGGGGAAACCGGCCCGGACTTGGCGTAGAACAGGCATGGATTGGTCTTGTCATTACGGCCGGGAGCCCTGCGCAAAACGGCCTCCAGATCCGCAACCACCCCGGGCTCGGTCTGGGCCAAGACGGCCAAAGGCACCACCCGGCGGGGTCCTATGGCCAGCCCGCCTTTATCATCAAAGGATATGAGACTATCACCACCCAGGCCGAAGGTCCTTATCTTGGCCGCCTCCACATGGGTCTTCCAGGGGCCCACGGTAGCCCCGTGGGGATCAAGCTCCACCGCCCCGTTGTTCAACATGGCCATGTCCGTGGTGGTGCCCCCCATGTCCACCACCAGGGCGTTTTCCCGGCCGGAAAGATGCTTGGCGCCTATGATGCTGGCTGCCGGTCCGGATAGGAGGGTGTCCACCGGCCTGTCCTGGGCCATGACCGCGGACATCAAGGTGCCGTCCCCCCGCACAATCATCAAAGGGGCCTTTATTTGGCGTTTCTCGATCACGTGGCCGGCGGACTTTATAAGCCTCCGAATCAAGGGAATGAGACGGGCATTCCACCAGGCGGTGGTGGCCCGCTTGTTTGCATTCAGGCGCATGGAAAGGCGGTGTCCCATAACCATCGGCAGGTCGTGGCTATGCAAAATGGCACGGGCCACGCGCCATTCATGCTCAGGATTGCGCACAGAAAAGAAACCGGCTATGGCCACACCATCCAGGCCCTGCAGAAACGAATCCAGTTTTTTCCCCAGCCTGGCTTCATCCAAAGGGGCCTTTTCCTCGCCAGACACCTTGTGGCCGCCGCCGATAATCAGCAAACGTACATCACGGGGTATGGCCGGAGGGGGCTCATCATAGCCGATGAGCACTAAACCCGCTTCCGCTCCAGTGCCTTCCACCATGGCGTTGGTGGCAAAGGTGGTGGCCAAGGAAACCAAACCGACCTTGGCTATGTGCGATGGGTCCAACTGGTCCAAAACCCTTGAGATCCCATCAGAGGGGTTCGCTTTGGTGGTCAAGGCCTTGGCCCAGTTGATTACGCGGCCGGAACTAAGCTCCACCAGGACCGCATCCGTGTAGGTTCCACCCGCGTCGATTCCCAAACCCAAAGCTTGGGTCATGAAGCCAAAAGCCTCTTGGCCAAATGAACCGCACCGGTGGCGTCGGCCCCGTACCCATCGACTCCCACGGTGTCGGCGAACTCCTGGGTGATGGGAGCCCCTCCGATTATCACCTTGAATTGCTCGCGGTGGCCGCTTTCCTCCAGCAGCTCCAAAAAGTCCTTTATGGCGGGCATGGTGGTGGTTAAAAGCGCGGAAAGACCGATCATATCGACTTTATTACCCAGCGCGGCCTCTAAAATATCCTCGCCGGCCCGATCTATCCCCAGGTCAATCACCTCGAATCCGGCCGATTTCAACAAAAGGGCGACTATGTTTTTGCCGATATCGTGCAGATCGCCCTTGACCGTAGCAATCAGGACTTTGCCTGTTTTCTGCTTTCCCGAACCGGATTTGACAAGTTCCGGCTCCAAGACCGTTACGGCCGCATCTGCGGCCTTGGCCGCCAGCATGAGTTCGGGTAAAAATATGGCCTCGTCCTCGAAACGTTGTCCCATTACATCCAGCGCGGGCCGTATGCCCGACTCTATCATCTCCAGGGGATTGAGCCCCTGTTCTATGCCTTTGGTGGCGATTTCCTTCGCCTTTACAGAGTCAAAGGCAATGATGGCATCGCGCAAACCTTCGAATATTTCAGCGGACATGCAAAAATCTCCTTTACCTGCCGTATGATTCCTCAGCTTGTTTGATAATGGCCTTCAGCTCAGCGTCAACTTCGGCTGGCAGCGGCTCCGGCGCATGCTTGGCCAATATTTCCCTGGCCTTTTCCCTGGCAACCTCCTGGATATCCTTGCCGCCACGGGCTATCCAGGTCTCCCGGGTGGATCTGTCGAATAATCGCGGCAGGTAATGCTCGCTTCTGATGTTGTCCAAGGTGTGTCTTAGCCCCATAAAGTTACCCCTGGGGCCGATCTCCTTGATGGCGTCCATGCTCAGGGTATCCGGGGTGACCCTGATGCCATCCAGCACCCGGGCCACCATGCCCAGCATCTCATTGTCGATCACATACTGCTCAAAGGTGGCCAAAAGGCAGGTCTCCAGCATGCCGGCGGCATCGTGAATGTAATTGCCACCGGCCAAGGCCACGGTCAAAATCTGGAGCGATTTCTCCACGCCCGCCTGACAGTCGGACAGCTTGGAATCAGACATGCCGCCGGTGGAATAAGTGGGCACCTTATAAAATTTGGCCATCTGATTCATGGCGGCGTTGATGAGCCCCAACTCCACGGCGCCGGAAGCGAAAAGCCCGGTGCGCATATCACTAATGGAGCCCACATCGCCCCACATGACCGGGGTGTTGGGCCTCACCAACTGGGCCAGGGTTATGCCGGCCAGGGTCTCGGCCACGTTCATGAGAACCTGACCGGCCAGGGGTGTGGGGCCGGTGGTGCCGCCCTGGGGCTCTGAGCCCACGATGATGGGACAACTGCGTTTAGCCAGTTCCAAGATCGCGCCTACGTTTTCCCGCGTCCATTGCAGGGGCGATACGGCCAGCATATTGATAATGATCATGGGACGGCTTTGAAATGACTCTTCACCACCAGCCACGGCCACAGCCATGCGGTACAGGTCAATAGCCCCCTTGGTGGATAAGGGAGACTGGCTTATCTGCTTGCTGGTGTTTTTAAAGGCGGCATAGGCCATGTGGAGATCTACCACCTTCTGGTTTACATCAATGGGGGTGAGCATCCCCTTCCAGAAATGGATGAACTCCAGGGCGTCTATGAGCCGGGCGAAATCCTCTACATCCTTAAGGGTGCCCATGCGGATTTCACCGGTTTCCAAATCGCGCACCTTGACCGGCAGGGTCCCCGGGCCGAAATACACCCGGTCGCCCTCGGCGTGAATGTCCTTCTTGGGGTCCCTGGCGGCCAGAAGCATGGAGGACGGGCATGACTTTATCGACTTTTCCACCAAATTCCGGGGGAACTTCACAATGCCCGTGGATTCATCCACGCGGGCACCATGGTCTTTGAAAATCTTGAGCGCCTGTTCGTGCTCGAAAAAGCAGCCCACTTCCTGGAGCACGTCCAAGGCGCGCTGGTGGATCTCCTCTATCTCGCTCTGGCTGAGGATCTTGAGTTGACCACCCTTTAGGTTATAAGGGTCCATATTTTCTTTCTCCGAAACTCTCGGGCTCAGGTTTTAGGTAATGCCGGTTTCGCTGCAGTCGAATACGGGCGGTGCCTGTTTATTCCTTGCTTATGACAGCCACAGTGGCGTGGCTGAGCAGTTGTTTCAGCTCAGCGCTTTTAAGTTCGACCCCAGCGCTGGGGTGGCCGCTGGATATATCGACCAAGGTTTCCGCGAAAACATCGGGGTCCACAAACATGGGCAATCCTTGCAAAGGTCCGCCCACCGGGGCTATAGCCCCCACCACCATGCCGGTTTGTTCCTCTATGGCCTTAGGGTCCATAAACTGCAGGTCTTTTATGCCCGCCTTCTTGCGAAGCTCTTTTGCATCGAGCCTTTTATGCCCCGGCAAAATAGCCACCACCGTCTGGCCCTTTTTGTTGCTAAGGAGCATGGTCTTGACTATCTGGGAAAGCCTGACTCCTCTCTGAGCGGCCGCCTCTTCGGATGTAAAAACCGGGCGCTTATGCGGCTTCAACCGGTAAGGCACCTTTTTCCCGTCCAAATAGTCCGTCACATATGTCTGCATGTACCAACGCTCCGGGTATTCAAATCGCGGCTTTGGTCACTTGTCTTCTTCCGGTTCTGACCAGGCGTCGGCCAAGCGGCAGAATAGATCCAAATCAGTGGCGAATTTCTCAAAACGTCTAAGGGCGCGCTCGGTAGACTTTGGATTCAGCCCGCTAAGCTCACTGACCAGGGCGCGTATAAAAGCCACCGGCGCGGCATAGGCGTCAATCAGGGCGGGCCCGCCGATGGGTACATAGAAAACGATGTCAGCCAAGGGAACCACAGGCGAGTAATGAGCGTCGGTTATGGCCACGATCTTGGCCCCCATTCTCTTAGTCGCCTGACCCAGTTCCAGGGTCTCCCTGGGATAGCGGGGAAAGGCAAGCAAAAAGACCAGGGACTTGGGGCCCAGTTCGCTTAAAAAGCTGTCATACTCGGCCCCGGAAGCGGTGACTACCTTGAGCATGGGCAGGATCTTGGCGGCCATATATCCGAAATACTTGGCCAGCGAAGCCGAGGCCATGGTGCCCACAATCAACACGCGGTCGGCTCCAGCCATCCATTCCACCGCCTGGGAAAAATCGCTGGCCTTTACGTTTTTGACCATGCTGGCCAGGTTCTCCATGTCCTGGGCCACCGCCCTTTCAAAACTGGAGACAGGATGACCGTCGGTTAGTTTCGGGACTCCCTGGGACAACTTGAACCTTCCCAAGGTGCTCAACTCGGCCTGGATGGTCTGCTGAATTTCCCGGCCTAAATGGGCGTAGCCTTCATACCCCAGCTGATTGCAAAAACGGACAACCGTGGCCACGGAAACCCCTGCACGTTTGGCCAGATCGCTCACCGAAAGGAAACCCACGGTTTCGGGGTATTGGAGCATATACTCGGCCAACAACCTGTGACGCGGAGTAAATTCATCCATCATCTGCTTGATGCGTTGGATCACCTCCGGAGCGATCTGTCCGGAAGCAGCCGCTTTCCTTTTACTCCTTTTGGGCATGGTCAAATCCTAACTCTCTAAAACTGCCGTTATTTAGCCGGTAATCTTCATACCCGGTCCCTGACCGGTCTAATCGACAACCCGGCCCACCCAAACGGTCCAATCGCCGGGATGGATACGGACCGTGGTCCTGAAGCC
>JASFOZ010000104.1:0-10560 GCA_050116255.1 Desulfarculaceae bacterium | reverse complement strand
GGGATTTCCAAGATGAGGACGTTCTTGACTATGGCCAAGTCCATCACCGATGCCACCGGTATGCCCGCGTTTACGTTGCCCAGGTCAATGCGGCCGTCTTTAAGGGCATTCACAGCGCCTGAAAACGAAAGAAACTCGGCTTTGAAATCCTTATAAGTCAGGCCATTGGTCTCCAGCAGCCTTCGCACCTCGATCTCTGCACCCGAGCCGGGAGGGCCCACCGAGAAGCGCTTACCCTTAATATCGTTTAAGCTTTTGACCCCGGAACCCTTCAAGGTGATCAAGTGCAGATCGCTTCCGTGACCCCAGGCGATGGTGCGGATCTTGTCCAATTTCTTCTTAAACGGTTTTTCCCCATGATATGCGGCATACACGCTGGCCGCATTGGTGGTGGAGAATTGACAATATCCCTTTTGCAAAAGCCGAACGTTTTCAAAAGAAGCGCCGGTGACCTGGGCGGTGGCATTTTTAACGCCCTTCACCTCTTTGCTGATGATTTCAGCAATGGCGGCCGACATGGGGTAATAGGTTCCGCCGGTCCCGCCCGCAGCTATACTGATGATAAGGGGCTTGGCCTGAACCGCACCCGCCAGGCTGAAAGCTGTGACAGCAAGGATGGCCAATGTGACCCATAACTTTTTACGCATCATGATTTACCTCCTGATATAAAGCTTGGCTACCAGACTTTGTTATTTGTAAACCGTTACCTCAACTTCGATCTTTTTGGGATTTTGGAAGTAGAACATGGGGTATTTGACGGTTTTGCTTGCGCCCGGCTTGATAACAGGGGGAAGCCTCTTGCCGGTCGCCTTGTCCTTGCTGCCCTTGCGGGGAACAAAACCACCCACAGACTTTCCTTCATCCGGGAGCGTGATTCTGGTTATGTAGCGCAGAGGTTTGTCAGATACATTTTTCAAAGTAAGGGCTATGGTCAGGCACGCGGTTTTTGAGATCTTGCATTTCTTATCAAGAAAGTAATCCAGTTTGGTTACTTTCACTTCGGGTGCCAAAACGTAACTCACCTGGGGTTCTGCAGCCGTTGCACCATTGGTATGCATGCAGGCAAAGCCTGTGAGCCCCAACAATGCAATTGCGCAGGACATGAGAATCAAGTGCCTGAACTTCATGGTGTCTCCTCCTTGCTAACTTGGTTGGTATGGACACTAAAAGACTGATTTACTTTGTCTTTTAATTACCTGTAACCCATCCTGATAAATGCTTGCCCCCAGACGCGCCGAAAGGGTTCTTGCCGTCTTGAGTGCCACGTTCAGCCTCACTTTGAAATCATCGCCTTGGAACCTGCTGGATGGACCAGACACACTTAGAGAGCACACCATTCTATTGCCAACGCCAAATATGGGAGCGGCTATGGAACCTGAATCATCCACGCGCTCGCCATAACTGATTGCGTAGCCTTGCTCTCTTATTTTCTGTAGCTCCTGGCGAAGATCTTCAGGATCCACGATGGTCTGCCTAGTTACCTGGGTGAGCTTTTGTTTCGTAAGAATTTCCTCCAAAACATTTGGCGGTCCAAAGGCCAATAAGACCTTTCCCGAGGCCCCGGCGTAGAGTTCCACCCGCTGCCCCTCGTCCACGGAAAACCTGATTTGATGGGTGCCTTCTTCGCGAGCCAAAGATACTCTTTGCAGGCCATCCAGCATCCACAGCGAAACCGACTCCCCGGTCTCCTGACTGGACTTTCGTAAAAAGGGGCGCGCCAAACTGATCAAATCATGTTGACGTTCAAAAGCCTTACCCAGAGCGAAAACCTGTGAACCCAAGGAATAGACCCCGTTGTCTGGATCGCGATAGAGGAAACCCTGTGATTGAAGCGTGCCGGCAAGACGCAAAACACGGCTTCGGTTCAGGCCGGTCATCTCAACGATCTGTTTAAGGCTCAGCCCGGTCTGATTCTGAAAGCAGTTAAGGATTTGTAAAGCCTTGACCACAGCCTCGACATGCCGGGAGGATTCTTTGGGAATTGAATTCAATGGCGCCCTTAATAATTTCTATCTGATAGACATTGTTTCTACTAGATAAAATATACTAGAATTCTCCAATCCGCACTGTCAAGTGAAAAAATGCTGCTAGGGTTCAGGAGTAAAACCTTTGCGCCCTTGTGCCCTGCTAAAAATGTACGTTATTAATAGTTACAGGTCAGGTGTCAGCCCTGGGCCGGACCAAACTGATGACGAAAAGCGACAAAGTGCAGAAACCAGAAACATCGTACGATTCATGGCAGGATCTTCCCATCGGGTTGGTGGTGATAGACGCACAGGCCAATATCATCTCAATAAATCACCGTACCTGGGAAATCCTGGGCATGCCGGAGCCGGCAACCTCGGCAAAAGGGGCGGGACGCAAACACCCTCATCTGCCGCGCTGTCTCTTGGAAATTTTCAGCCGGGACACCTTGCCCTTTTCCGCCGTGAAAAAGACGGGCCAACCTGTATTTGGCCTTGAGCATCAGATCGAAAAACCGGACGGAATCACCTCCATACTCTCCATCAATTCCTCGCCGCTTTTTGACAACCGAGGCCGCTTTACGGGTATGGTGGCGACTTTAGAAGAGATCACTGACCATCGCCTAAACGAAGAGGATCGCGACAAACTCATCCAGGAACTATTGGGCCAGTCCAAGCAGCTAAAGGAATTAAACGACGCCCTCAAAGTGCTTTTGGCCCAAAGGGACCGGGACAAGGAGGACTTTGAAGAAAAGATAATTATAAATTTGAAAAGCCTGGTGCTCCCTTATCTGGAGAGGCTGCGCAACGGTCTGTTGTCGCCGGAGCAGAGGGTATACATAGATGTGGCCCTGGCCAATATCAATGACCTATTCTCTGCATTCGGCAGCAGACTCAGCTCCCAATCCTTTGGCCTGACTCCACGGGAATTGGAGATTGCAGACCTGGTAAAACATGGAAAATCCAACAAGGACATAGCCCAAACCCTTTGCATATCCACCAGGAGTGTGGAAACCCACCGCCGTTCCATCCGGCGCAAGCTGGGCATTCAAGGCAAAAGCGTAAACCTTCGTTCTTATTTATCATCCCTGCATTAGTGCGTATATTAAATACCCAATATATACCCTTTAACACCCCAACAATTGCTGTTACTGTGATGTTATCTTAATGCCGTACTATTGCGGATCTTCCGGGGGCAGAGCTGCCTCAGACTTCGGGAGTCCAACTTTGAGGGGTTCTCCAACAGAGAGGGAGAGGAAACATGTCCAGAACATTATCCATTCTTTTAGCGGTATTACTTGTAGTTTCCCTTACAAGCATTGCCGGAGCCGATACCAATCTGGCCCTAAAGAGCGCCCGGCAGACCTCCACCTATTATGCCTTTGCCGTAGGCATAGCCAATGCCATCATGAAGGGCGCTCCAGACGTGAAAGTGACCGTGGAAAGCAGCCCTGGCTCCATGGTCAATGTTAAGGAGAGCCGCAAACGTAAAAACTACATGTTTACCTCGCCCCCGATCCTGATCGGCGCCGCCCTCAAGGGCAAAGGTAAGTTCACCGAAAAGGGCTATGACCAGATCCGCTCTCTATGGCCCATCCCCGGCTTGGTGATGCACTGGGTGGTGACCGAAAAAAGCGGGGTTAAAACCCTGAGGGACCTGGCCGGCAAAAGGTTCATCCCGGGCGGGGCGGGCTCGGCGGGCGCCAAGTTCACCAAGCAGGTATTGGAAGTGCTCAAGGTCGCGGACAAGGTCAAGCTGCAAAACGTCGACCTGAACGAAGGGGTCCAGGCGGTGAAAAACCGCCGGGCCGTGGGCTTCTCCACGGCCAGCTCGCCCCCGGCCGCCTTGGTGACTGAAATATCCGCCACCTTGCCCATCCGCCTTTTGTCTTTGAAGGATGCGGACTACAACCAGGTTTCAAAGAAATTCGCCCGCTATGTTATTCCGGCCGGAACCTACAAGGGTGTGGATTATGAGGTAAAGACCATAAGCCTTCTGGTGGGGCTATACACCAAGGCCGATCTGCCGGACGATGTCGCCTACAAAGCCACCAAGGCCTTCTGGGAAAACCGGCCCGTATGGGAAAAAGCCCATCCTGCCATGAAGCTTCTGAAAATGGACGGCGTCAACTCCCTGGTGGCCAAGCTGCACCCCGGCGCCTTGAAGTATTATAAGGAGATCGGCTTCAAGGTTGCCGACAGCCTGAAGTAAACAACGCCTATTCAAGATATGATTATTAACCTTTCCGGCGGAGGCGCCCCACGCCTCCGTCTGGGAGGCAACATGCGCGCCCGTAGCCGTGAGATATTCGTACTCCTGGTCTCTCTGGGGTTTGTGATCTATCATCTGTTCCTGCCGGTCTATGCCTTTTTGCCCAGCATGCGCGAAAGGTCCGTCCACCTGGGGCTTTCCATAATCCTGATTTTTCTCGGCGCCGGCGGCGACAAGAAAAACCTTCTCCAGTGGCTGATAGACATCGCCTTGACCATTGCCGGCGTGGGCATCTGCGTTTATGTCTTTGTCAATTACTTCGGCATAATCGATCAATACGGCACCGCCGAAGGAGTTGACCAGATAATCATGGCCCTGGCCCTGGTGGTCATAATCCTGGAGATGGCTCGGCGGGCGGTGCGCCCGGCCCTTCCCATCATCGCCCTTTTATTTCTGTGTTATGCCCTTTTCGGCCACTTGATACCTGGGAAGTACAGCCATCCCCATTACAGCCTGGAGACCATCGCCTCCTCGTTATTCTTGACCACCGGCGGCCTCTGGGGGCAGCTTCTGGGGGTGAGCTCCAACATCATCGCCATCTTTGTCTTCTTGGGGGCCTTTATCGTGAACACCGGCGGCGGCACCGGCTTTATGAAGATCGCCACCCGCCTGGCCGGCCGCTACCGGGGAGGGCCGGCCAAGGTGGCCACGGTTTCATCGGCCCTTTTCGGCTCCATCTCCGGTTCGGCCAGCGCTAATGTGGCCTCCACCGGATCATTCACCATACCCATGATGAAACGCCTGGGGTACCGGCCCGAATTGGCCGCCTCCGTGGAGGCGGTGGCCTCCACCGGCGGTCAGATCATGCCCCCCATCATGGGGGCCGGGGCCTTTGTCATGGCTGAGCTGGTGCAGACCCCTTATCTGGAAGTGGCGGCTTCGGCGTTTTTACCCGCCCTGCTCTATTTCATAGCCGTGGGCCTGGGCATCCATTTTTATGCAGGCAAAGAGGGCTATGTGGGCATGGATGAAAGCAAACTCCCCACCTGGGGGGAAACGGCCAAAACCAGCGCCTTTTTCCTCATCCCGTTCGCCATATTGGCCTATTGGCTCTTACAGAAGTACACGCCCCAGTACTCTGCTTTCTGGGCGGTGATGAGCACCCTGCTTTTGGCCTTTGTGGACACCGATTGGCGCCTGGACCTCAAATCGCTCTGGCCCAAATACAAAAAAGCCATCCTCAGCGGCGCCCGCCAGGCCGCAGTCATCGCCAGCATCTGCGCCTGCGCCCAGATCATTATCTCGGTGATCGCCCTCACCGGCGTGGGCGTAAAGTTCACCAACAGCATACTGGCGGTTACCGGGGAAAATCTCCTCCTGGCCTTGGTCCTGACAGGCCTCACCAGCATTCTATTGGGCATGGAGGTGCCCACCACCGCCGCCTACATTGTGGCGGTTGTGGTGGGTGGGCCGGTTCTGGCCGAGCTGGGGGTGCCCCTTTTGGCGGCGCATTTGTTTGTGTTCTACCTGGCCATCCTCTCCGCTGTGACCCCTCCTGTGTGCGGAGCTATCTTTATTGCCGCGGGCATGGCCGATGCCAATTGGGTGAAAACCGCCAACCTGGGCCTGAAGCTTTCCTTTGCCGCCTTCTTACTGCCCTTTTTATTCGCCCTGGACCCAAGCCTGGTGCTTATCGGCTCACCCTGGCAGACCATGCTCAGCACCCTGTTGGGCATTATAGCCATAACCATGCTCTCCGCCGGGTTCATGGGCTTTTTACGCTCAGACTTGAGCAGGTTGGGCAGGCTGGCCCTGCTGACCGGCGGATGTCTTTGCCTGCTTCAACCCTGGTGGCTGAACCTGATCGGCATCGGCCTGGGGATATGGACCTGGTCTGCTAATGGAAAAAGCAGCCCGGCTTTCAAGGTGAAGGGGTCAACCTCTGCACCTGTACCCGGGGAGGAAACCGCTTCTTCTGATTGATCTGCCTGGCCGAGCGCCAGGAAGGGGAGTAAATGCCCTCTCATTTTGTATCTATCGCCAAGGGAGAAAAACCTTATGGCACCACCCGCAAGGCCTTGGAGGGCCTCGACCCGCCTCGGGTAGCCGGTTTGAGAGTCCTGCTCAAACCCAACACCGCCCGCATGCTCGCCCCCTCCAGCGGCGCCACCACCCATCCCCAGGTGGTGGCCGCGGCCATAGATTATTTCAAGGAATTGGGCGCAGCTGAAGTGGCCGTGGGTGAAAGCCCCATAACCGGCGTGCAGGTCAGCGAGGCCTTTGAGCTGTGCGGGATTAAAGAGATCGCCCAGGTGCATGGGTCTCCCTTGCTGGATTTCGATGCAGAGCCCTTTCAAATCATTTACATACCCAACGGCCGGGTGGTGGAACGCATAAAAGTGACTTGGTTCTGGCTTGATTATGATTTTGTGGTTTCCATCCCGGTAATGAAAACCCACATGCACACCGGCGTAACCCTTTCCTTGAAAAACATGAAAGGCATGCTGTGGCGAAGGCAAAAGGTTGCCTTCCACCAGATGCATGCCCCGGAAGGCCTGCTGCGCGAAAATGAAAAGGAACTCGACCTGGCCATCGCCGACATGTCCAGCGTTCTCTATCCCCATATGGCCATTATTGACGGGATCATCGGCATGGAAGGCCTGGGACCGGGAGCGGGCCAGCCCAAGGCGGCCAATTTAATCGTGGCCGGCCATGATGCCATAGCCGCCGACTGGGTGGGGTGCCGGCTGATGGGGATTGATCCCCAGGAAGTCGCCCATCTGCGTCTGGCTGCCAAGGGCCGGGGCTTTGACCCCCATGAGCTGCACTGCACTCCCTCTGACTATGAAAAATGGATCGCTCCCTTTGCCAGGCCGCCGGAAAAGATTTCTTTCCGTTACCCGGGGGTGACGGTGCATGATTGCGAGTCCTGCAGCGCCTGCCAGCACACTCTCTACCTGTTTTTGGAGCGTTATCATCACCGCCTGCGCCCCGCCCTGGATAGCTCCGGACCTTTGCACCTGGCCCTGGGCAAGGGGGTTAAAGATCTTCCCCCAGAGACAATATTCGTGGGCAACTGCGCCTGCCGTTTACCCATGGCCAAACAGGGTATCAGGATCGTGGGCTGCCCGCCGGTGTCCAGCCAGATATGGGACAAGTGCAGGCCTAGGGAGTAAAGCCTCGGCTCCGGCCAGGGCAAAAGCGGGGCCTTGAGAGACACAAGCGCCCGCGTTCTCCCGCTGCCAGCGGATAAACCGGCCAAATCTTTCTAAATGGATTGACGCCCCGGGATCAGGTTTCCTTCACCATGGAGATCCCATCTTGGTCCAAACGGACCATGTAGTGCGGCTTGAGCGCGGAGAACATGTGAGCGTGTTTGGCCACTGCCGCCTTCGGGTCCTGGGCATAGTCTGCGGCAAATTCCACATAATCCTCACAGGCCTTGATAAAGGAACCAGTGCTCGAAATCTGGCGGAATCGATTGGACAACTCAGGATCGTCCGCAAACATGGCCTCGATCTTATCCTTGTCCGGATGGTCACCCACCACCTTTACCCGGCCGTTGGCATCTGTAGTCAAATCCAAAGGCTGGCTGGTGTCCACCCCCATGGAGGTCAGGCGAAGGTTAACTTCCTTTTGAAAGTCGGCAGACTTTTCCTGAAAGAATTGCCGCATCTCGTCCAAGGTTATGCGGCCGTCAGCCTCTATCTCTTCGCTAAAAAGGGCGGGCAAGGCGGTTAGCATCTTGCCTGCCGGGGAAATGGTTACCTGGTCCGATTCATTGTCTGAGGAGTTATTAGGTGTATTGGCAACTACTTGGCTGGAAATGCCTGGCGCGGTCTGCACCTTGGGGCAGCATACAGCAGAGTAATCGCCGGAGACACTTAACAGGGGCATGGCTTCCTCCTTGATTATGGTTGAGGGATCATCAGCAGTCAGCCAGTAATCAATCAGTAGTCAATTTGCAAAAGCGAGGCCATTGCTCCCTGGCTGATAGCCGGTGGCAAGCAATACCCTCATATCTCTTTCTAGCGCTTGGGAGAGATGGAGCGAAGAAAAGGCAACCTGAACTTGATCACCTTGGTGTCTTTAGCTCAAATGCTCCAGGCAGGACAAACCGCCTCGACTCGACAGTGGATTATAGGGCACAATCCCTGGCCAGACTGAATCCGGCTATGGTGACTGCAGGGGTACCCTACAGATTAGGGCTCAAGGCCAGTCTAATCCTAGGCGGCGAAGGTGATTTTGGTGCCGGACATGTTCAGGATGAAACTTTCCGGCATTTCCTTTTCCATGACTTCCATGGCCTGACGCCCGGTGCAATGGGTCGGCAGCAGGTAGTCAGGGCTGATCTCTTTCAGCGCCTCAGTGGTGGGCCGAATGACCGAATCGTAATCAGCCCCGGTCAGATGGAAGCCGCCCATCACGGCGTGTACTCGATTTACGCCCGTGACAGCCTGGGCGTATTTGACGGTATTGACTATGCCCGAGTGGGCGCAGCCTGACACAATAACCAGGCCTTTTCCCTTGAGATTAAAGGCGATGGCCGTGTCATCCTCAATGGCATCCGCTTTTTCCTGTCCCTCCTCCTCATAGCGGAAGGAAGGCACTCCCTTTTCGAAATCGGTCGTCCTGGGTACTTGCCCCAGAACAAGGGCGGTTCCCTCCAGAATCCACAGCGGCGCTTCACTCTCCAAAGGCTCCATTCCGGCCTCTTGAACCTTTTGGCGGGTGAACGGCGGGAAGTGGGCCTTTACTCCGGTCGGCATAATATTGTAGCGGTTAGCCCGAAAAGCAGCCGGATGAACCACCAATGGCAGTTGGGTCCGGTTCAGGCGTTTACCCAGTTCCAGCATACCGCCAGTGTGATCAGGGTGCCCATGGGACAGGACGACGATTTCCACTTGTGATAAATCAGCGCCGAGTATATCGGCGTTGTAGGCCGCGCCGTGCTCAGAAAAGCCGAAATCAAAAAGAATGTACCGGGTGCGGCTGTCTACCGTGGCCGCCATCAAGGCTGAAAAACCGTGCTCAGCCAGGATGCTGTTTCTGATGTATTTGCCGTCTCGGGGCAGGGCCCGGGTGATGACCTCGCTGTTGTCCCTGGCCAAAAGGTCGATGTAATTATCCTGGAGGGTTAAAATTTCGACCCTTTCCACTTCTTTCAATTCATTGGCCATTTGATCCTCCTTGCCAGATTCTGCACTAATTTTGGCCGGCTCCCTTATGCAAAAGACCGTCTGGTTTTGAATTTAAACACCCCTAGCCAGCCCAGAGGGAATCATTGTCATGCTGAGACAGTTTGGCACCATCTCCTTGCCAAATCAACGGATTACGCCGGGAAATGCGCTTGCTTTGAATCTGCAATCCACTCGAAAGGATCAAGAGAGCCCGTAACAATCCGGCTGCTTCCGCACGACGGCTTAATCACCGGCCGGTGAAAGCATTTTGATCAAGTACTTGGGGGATTCTTGGTATTGCAGTCGGTTATAAAAACGGTGGGCATCCATACGCCGCTGGTGGCAATGCACCTCCATGCGGTCGCAGCCTCGCTCACGGGCCAGGGCCTCGGCCTCGGCCACAAGCCTTTCTCCCACGCCCTGACTGCGCATGTCCTCGGCAACGCACAGATAAGAGATCCGGGCCAAATCACCGGCCAGGCCGATCTGGGGGATGAAATGCAGCGAAAGAAAACCAGCCACCTTTTCGCCGGCCTGGGCAACTAAGATGCGTTCGTCAGGGTGAGCGCCAAGCTGGAGCAAACGCTCTTTTATGAATGCCTCCGCCCCGGGATAGCCCAACTGCTCCAAGAGCTGGACCAGGGCGGCTGCGTCGGCTGATTCGGCTTTACGGATGATTACCTGCATTTTGCCATCGCCGTTTTTTGCATAAAGATATCCCTCGCCCCCGTCACCTCCCTATAAAAACCTAAAACCACCGCCGAAGCCAATATCTATATAAAGCCGACACAAGGTTTTAACAAACTCGCCCGCAATCCTTCATGCTCTTTGGCCCGTAATTCACTGAACCATGCAAAAAGGCTGCCCGTGGTTTTAAAACCAATAGCAACCAGCACCACTGCCTGAGCCGACAGTCTAGCTTGTGAATTATGGCATTGATTTTATTATATTTTTGCCACATTTCGAAAAACAAATCCTTTACCTACCGAATATCAATAAAAAAGCCGAACCCGATCTGGTGTTGCTTGACCACGCCGCGTGAACATGTTATCTTCAATTTAGCTTACAAAATTGTGTTCATTTTTATATTTTTGAGTTATACCAAATGTAACGGTCCAAAATGGGTGGCAAAATGACCAGAAATAAACGCCGGGCATCTGTGTTGGAAACCTTGAGGGAACGCATTGTGGAAGGTGAGTACCCC
>JASFOZ010000103.1:0-10572 GCA_050116255.1 Desulfarculaceae bacterium | reverse complement strand
CGCCGTTGAGGAATGCCGGCGGATTCCTCAGGAGCGAGACCAAGTACTGGCCTCGGTGTTCGTTCTCTATAAGGGTCATTGGGGACACTCCATTAGAACCGGCGCGTTGGGCCGGCCAAGCCAAATCCAGGAACAGGTATTCGAAGCCGTGCTTGAAGTGTCGGAAAAGTCTTTGCAATTGATGCAGCCTGGAAAGGATTTAAATGAGGTTCCCCTACATGCTGAAATGATTATCCGGGAACGTTTTCCTGAGATTAAATCAATGGATATTTACAAACTCAAGACGGGTCACAGCCTTGGCTTGGATTATTCCGATCCCATACTATCTGACGTCTTTCCACCTCCATCTGTGTCCCTACTCGATCAACCGAATCAGGCGGAAAAGAGTAAAGTAATTCTTAAGCCGGGCATGTTATTTGAGATACATCCCAATCTTTTTTTACCGTCAAAAGCGGTCGGTGCCATTGGGGATATGGTTCTTATAACTGACAACGGAAACGAAGTCTTAACAAAATATACTCGCGAATTAATCAGGTGGTAACGCTCAACATATTATTTAGCCACACATTAAAATACAAAACAGAATAGCTTCATCATACAACGAGACTTTAAACCTTTGTCGGTGTTAGTTAATCATATTTTTTAAATCAAAGGAGGCTTATAAATGAAATCGTACCCAAAAATTTTTATTGGAACCTGTGCGGCGATTTTTTTGTCGTTGATGATATTTACTAATATTTGCGAAGCCAAAAAGAAATTTATAGCAATAGGATCTAGCTCTTCGGCTTCCAGCCATTATTCCTATACGGTTGGGGCGGCAAAAGGCATTAATCAATATGTGCCGGAGGTCAAAGCCAATGTCGTAGAGACAGGCGCCAGCGTTGACAATATAAAAAGGCTCACGGCTGGGCAATTGGACATGGGTATCGGCGGCATGACCGCCATGTTCAAAGCCTGGAAAGGCTTGGGTCCCTGGAAAGATAAGCCGGTTTCAGACCTCAGGTTTCTTTGGATGTACGCAAAATCAGCCGACTTTATTGTGGTGAGAGAAGACAGCGGCGTAAAAAACCTTCAGGATCTTGAAGGTAAAAGTTTCAATGCCGGCATCAGAGGCTCGGCCACTGAAGATACCACAAAGCAAATGCTCAATGTCTTGGGCATAAAGCCAAATTACTACGTGGGCGGCACCGCCGATGCCGTCAAGGCTTTCAAGGACAATCGCATTGTGGGCTACATAAAATCAGGTGTGGGCACTCAACTGGACGCGTCTACCTTGGATATCATGACTTTTACCAAGGTTCGCCTGCTTTCGCTCTCTAAAGATCAGGCGGGCAAAATCATGAAAACCATTCCCTATATTTCGATCATCACCATCCCCACGGGCACCATCAAGGCCATGCCCAATGCCCCTGAAATCAGGACCATCGGGCACACCATCGGTATGATGTGCCGCGCCACTATGCCCAAAGAGTTGGCTTATAAAATCGTCAAGGCTGCTTTAAAGGGCAGGAAATACCAAATCTCGGCCTATCCGGCCACCAAGAATACCGACATGGTTCAGGACTCGCCGGCGCTCACAAAGATTCCGTTGCACGCCGGCGCGCTCAAGGCCTATCGCGAGCTGGGAGCAAAGAATATCCCGGACAGCGTGATTCCACCTGAAGCCAAATGAGTTGAGGTAAAAGACGCGGAAAGGGGTCTTGTTGATCCCTTTCCGCCTTCATGCGGCTCGATAATTCGAGTGCAAATCAGTCAACGGATATAGGAAATCTCATGAAGGATTCTGCTGTGCTTGGCAAAGATGAACTGGCGAGCGAAGGGACTGTGAAAAAACAGCCCGAGAAACAGGATAAGATGCGTCATCCCCAGGGAATCTGGGACAGAATCCTTGCCCTGGTTGCCGGAGCATTTGTTCTTTTCCACGTATACACATCCTACATGGGGCCTTTTCCCAATTTGAGACAACGGGCCATACACGTTTGCTTCGCCCTGATCCTGGTTTTCGCGTTCATGCGACCCTTCGGCAAAAAGCTCACCGGATCCTGGCGAAACATTCCCATTGCCGCGGACGCCGTCTTCATTATTATCACCATAATCTCATGTGCATACGTTGTTATTGATTACCACTGGATCATGGAGCATCCTGCGGAAATCACCGCATTCCAAATGGCCGTTGGGCTTCTTTTGCTTTTTTTGGTATTGGAAGCGGGCAGAAGGACCGTGGGAATCCTCTTTCCCCTCTTGACCGCGTTCTTTATTCTTTATGCGGTGGCAGGGCAATATATCCCCGATATCCCAGTCATTGGTGACTACCTTGCCTATTGGGGGCATCGGGGATTTTCATTCGAGCACATTATTGAGGTTTTATATTTAAGTGACAAGGGGATTTGGGGGTTTGTCACAGGCATATCTTCCACCTTGGTGGCCATTTTCATAATTTTCGGCGGAGTTCTTCTTGCCACCGGCCAAGGCGAAACCTTCATGGACCTTGCCATCTGTCTCACCGGCAGGTTTTATGGTGGCGCGGCCAAGGTTTCTACTCTTGCCAGCGGCTTTTTCGGGATGATGTCAGGCTCGGCGGTGGCAAATGTGGTCACCACGGGCAACTTCACAATCCCGCTCATGAAAAGGTTGAAATACGGAAAGGAGTTCGCGGCTGGAGTAGAGTCGACCGCCTCCACCGGAGGCCAGATAACGCCCCCCATCATGGGAGCGGGTGCCTTTTTGATGGCTGAATTTTTGGAAATACCCTATATCAGCGTAGCGATAGCCGCCTGCATACCAGCCTTTCTGTTTTACACCGCAGTTTTTTCCGCCATACATATTGAAAGCCACAAGCGGCAAATGGCCAGCCTTCCCAGTGATGAAATCAAACCCTTTAAAGAGGTGATGAAGCCATCACGATCAATTCCCCTATTCATCCCCATCATAATCTTGATCTCACTGATGCTTAGCGGCCGCACTCCTGAATGGTCGGCTTTCTGGGCCACTGTATCCTTCGCCGCTATCTTTGTTTTTTCGACTCTTAAACCAAACGAGATAAAGCAAAGAAGTCGGAAATTGTTGGTAGGTATGCGCACCATTGCATCGTCATTGATGAAAATCGTGCCCCTTTTGGTGTGCGCCAATGTGATCGTCTCACTTATCAGCCTAACCGGCCTGAGTGTAAACATGTCAGAGATGATTATCAGCATAAGCGGCAAGAGCGCCTTTTTGGCGCTCGGCCTGGCCGCGCTGGTTTCCCTGATCCTGGGCATGGGCATACCGACCCCGGCTGCATATCTTTTGGGCGCTTCCGTGGTGGCACCCTCGCTCATTGAAATGGAATTCACGCCCCTGGCGGCGCACATGTTCGTCTTTTACTTCGCCATCCTTTCCGCCATCACGCCTCCAGTCTGCGCGGGCGTGTATGTAGCCTCCGGCATCGCGGGGTCGGAATGGCTGAAAACCTCATGGGTCGCCATTAGGCTTTCCATGGTCACTTACATCCTGCCTTTTATTTTCATTTTCAATACGTCCCTGTTAATGCTGGGCGCGACCAGTGACATATTATGGTCCGTCTTTGTTTGTTTTATCGGCGTGCTCATGTTGTCCGCGGGAGTCATGGGCTACTTGTTTGCGGCCATACCGGCCCTGGTCAGGGTGGCTTTCCTGATCGGCGCCCTCCTTTGCTTGAGCACCGATCCGGTTTTGGGCTCCATCGGGATAGCGGTGGGAGTCGGCTTGTTGCTGTTCCAAATATTTTTCCAGAAGAAGCGCGAAACAAACCCATAGCAATAAGTGCTCATGGACTCAGGTTTAATTGGCCAAAGGCCGGCGAGCTTAAAAAATTAAAGAAAGTAGTTGTTAACCGAAAGCTGCAGTTATCGCGTCAGTTAAAGGAAGAGGTTAATCCAACCTTTTCCCCGGCCCGAGTTCGTTTCCTGATAACGTACGATATCTTTCACTTTTTCAAGGATACGATTGCCTCCGCCTGCTGAAATTGGCTGCCACTTTGCCATACCCGGCATATTTATTTCTTGTCATCAATCTGTAATGCAGCCATGCAAACATCCCGGATGTTATTCATAGCGCAGGGCCTCAATGGGGTCCAACAACGACGCCTTGCGGGCCGGATAAAACCCAAAGAAAACGCCGACCGCAGCAGAGAAGCCAAAGGCCAGGAGCACGGAGAAGGTATCAATAACCGTAGGCCATTCGCCCATCCAGGCGATAACCAACGACCCGGCAACACCGATCAGCACGCCGATAAGCCCGCCAATCAGGGAAAGCACTATGGCCTCGATTATAAACTGCGCCAGAATATCACCGGCAGTGGCGCCCACGGCCATGCGCAAGCCGATCTCGCGGGTGCGTTCGCTGACCGAGACCAGCATTATATTCATAATGCCTATACCCCCCACCAGAAGAGAGACCGCCCCCACGGAAAGGAGCAGCAACCCCATGGCCTCTGAGGAGCTGGCCCTGCTGTTCATCATCTCCGCCAGGTTGCGCACCATGAAGTCGTCTTCTTTACCGGCACTGATCTTGTGACGCACCCGCAGAAGCTCGGCCACCTGTTCCTCCACCTTGGTGACCAGGTCGGCGTTTTCAGCCTGCACCACAATGCCGTTTACCCTTTTTCCGCCCAGGTAGCGGCCGCCCAGGACCCGTTTCTTGGCGGTGGTCAAGGGTATGAAAACCACGTCATCCTGGTCCCCATGGCCGGTTTCGCCTTTTTCAACCAAGGTGCCTATGACCACAAAGGGAACCCGGTTGACCCTGATGCTTTGCCCCACCGGATCTTCACCGGGAAAGATGCTCTCGGCTACGGTATCGCCGATTAGGACCACCTTGCCGGAGCTTTTCAGCTCCGAATCCTGAAAAGTGCGGCCGGATTTTATCTTCCAGCCTCTGGCGTTGAGATATCCCTGGTCCACGCCATAGGCCAGAGTCGCCCAGTTCATATTCCCGGCTATCACCTGAACCGATCCCCTGGCATATGGGGCCGCTTCCTTTACGCCGGGCACCTCATTCAAAATCGCCTTGGCGTCGTCCTCGGTCAGGGTGGGCAGGCTGCCCGAACCTCTCCTGACGCCTCCTCCCTTGTGGCTGCCGGGATGCACCATCATTATGTTGGCGCCCAGTTGTTGAATCAGGTTGTCCACCCTGGCCCGGGCTCCGTTGCCCACCGCCACCATGACGATGACCGCGCCCACGCCGATGATGATGCCCAGGGTGGTCAGGATGCTTCGCATGGTATTGGCGCGCAAGCTGCGCAGTGCGTCTAAAACCGCGTCAAACATCATGCACCATCCTGGTCTTTTGCCGCCTCGGCCAAGGTACCGGCGGCATGGGGGCTGTCTGACCTCACGCTGTCTTCAACCAGTCTGCCGTCGCGGAACCGGATCAGTCTGCGGGCGAACTTGGCGATCTCCTCTTCATGGGTAACCAGGACGATGGTTATGCCCTGTTGATTCACCTCTTGAAACAGCGACATGATCTCCAGGCCGGTCCTGGTGTCCAGGGCTCCGGTGGGCTCATCAGCCAGGATAACCGAGGGCTGGTTGACCAAGGCGCGGGCAATAGCCACCCGTTGCTGTTGACCGCCCGAAAGCTGGGAAGGATGGTGGTCAGCGCGGTCCGCCAAGCCGACCTTTTCCAAAACCTTGGTTGCGCGTTCTATGCGGCTGTGCAAGGGTACTCCGCCATAGCGCAAGGGGACTGCCACGTTCTGCAAGGCGCTGGTGCGGGGCAGCAGGTTGAAGCTTTGGAACACAAACCCCAGGCGCAGGTTGCGGACCCGGGCCCTTTCGCGGCTGGTCATCAGCGACACCTCGGTGCCTTCCAGCATCAAACGGCCGGAAGTGGGGGTGTCAAGGCAGCCCAACAGGTTCATAAGGGTGGATTTGCCTGAACCCGAGGGCCCCATCACCGCCAGGAACTCACCGGGCTCGACCAGAAGCTTGACTTGGCTGAGGGCATGCACGGTTTGGGGGCCCACCTGGTAGTCCTTGCAAAGCTCCTCGGCATGGAAGATGAATTCTTTATCAGGCGTGTTCATAATTATTGCCTGCCCATCACCACTTCCTGGCCTAGCTTCAGGTTCCTGCCGCGGATTTCGCTGTAACTCCCGTCGCTGATGCCGATCCGCACCGGGTAAGCCGCCAGGCGGCCTTCTTGATCCAGGCAGTATAGAGTTCCCTGGCTGGCCTGGCTGGCGGACCTTTGCTTTTTCAAGAGTGTGTATTTATCCCTTTGGGCCGGGGTGAGGGTATTCATGATAATGCTCTCTATCTTCATGCGCATGGCGTTGCGCTGATCGCTCTTGGAAACAGGGGGCCCCATAGGCCGCTTGACCGATTGTTTGGCCTTTTCCCTGACTTCCTTAAGCCCGGCTCTGATCTGTTCTTGCTGCCCGGCGCTTAGTCCCAAGGCCTCGGTTAGCCTGGTCAACAACCGGCTTGACCCACTCCCGCTGCGGGCCTGCCCGGTATCCGCCGCCGCGGCTCCACCTGCCTGACTGCCGGCGGCCGTCACCACCTCATTATCAGCCGGTTTGAAGCGGAGCGCCTTGTCAGGCACGCTCAGGACCTGACTTCGCTTATCCAATATCACCCTGACATCCGCAGTCATGCCCGGCAAAAGGCTCAAGTCGTGATTTGGGGCGGCGATCACCACGGTATAGGTAACTACGTTTTGAACGGTGGTGGAGGCCTTTCTGATTTGCTTTACTTGGCCTGTAAATTTGCGGGTCCCAAAGGCGTCCACCGTGAAATAGGCCTCCTGACCCTCGCGAATGCTGCCGATGTCGCTTTCATCCACCGACGCGGCCACCTCCATATCCTTTAAATCCTGGGCAATGGTGAACAGCACCGGCGCTTGCAAGCTGGCGGCCACGGTCTGCCCGACATCAATGGCGCGGTCGATCACCACGCCGTCCACTGGAGAACGGATTATGGTGTGATCGAGATCCACTTGCCGGTTATCCAAAGACGCCTTTTTCAAGCGGACTTGGGCCTTTATTTCCTCAATCTGGGCGCGTTGTTCCACCAAGGTGGCCTGCTTGGCCTTGACTGCGCTTTGGGCCGCCCTCTCCTGGGCCTGCGCCTTGTCCATTTCAGCCTTTGCCTCGTGGAATGTGGTCAGGTCCGTGTCATACTCGGTTTTGGCAATGAAATCATTTTTAACCAGGTTCTGGCTCCGCTCCATATCCTGCTTGGCCTTTTTTAAGGAGGCCTGTGATTTACTCACCGCCGCCTTGGCTGCGATCAGATTGGATTCAGCGCTGTCCAGCTCGGCCTGGGCCCTTAATACCGAGGCCTCTTGAGAGGCGACCTTTGCCTTATAAAGATCCAGTTCAGCCTGGGCCTGACGCACCAGGGCCTCATGGTTGAGAGGATCTATCTGCGCGATAACCTGGCCTTTTTTCACCGGAGAGTTGTAATCAACCATAATCTGGGATATCTGCCCGGATATCTGGGAACCCACGTCCACCGTCACCACGGCACTCAGGGTGCCGGTGGCGGATATGCTCCTGACCAAATCGCGTTTTTCGATCTTGGCCAAGCGGTACCGGGTCTTGACATTATCATACCCGTTTCCGTTTAGACTCCAGATAAACCAGCCGGCGCCGATGACGCAGGCCGAAACAGCTATAATCAGGTATTTGCGCATCAGGGTCCTCACTTATTCCAGGTAGCTGAATCAAGGGAAGGTTCAGTTCCAACGGCGTAATCCAGGCTGGCCCAGGCCTGCAAATGGGTGTAGGTTGCCTGCACCAATGCGCTTTGGGATTGGGTGTAAAGCACCTGGGCATCACTCAGTTCCACGGCATTGCTTCTGCCCGCCTGATAGCGGCCTTCGGCCTGCTTCATGTTTTCTCTGGCCTGGGAAAGGGCGGTCCGGGCCACTTCAATGGCTTCGTATGCCTCTTTGACAGTCAAATAGGATTGGGTTACCTCGCTTACAATGGCCAGTTCCTTGCTCTTGACCAGGGCCTGCAAACGGTCCACCTCGGCCTGGGCTTCGGTTTTTTCACCGTCGCGGCGGAAACCGGTGAAGATATCCCAGGTGAGAGTCACGCCCGCCTGCCAGGCATTGTCCTCAAGTGCAGGCTCATCATCGCTGAGCGTGTAGGAGCCGGTGGCGTTCAGCCTGGGCCAATAACCACCCCGGATTGACTCCAGGCCGGCCTTTGCCGCCTGCACCTGGCTCTTTAGCTGCAACATGTCCGGCCGCTTCTTAAGGCCCTGCGCGGTCAAGGGCTCAAGCTGCTCCGGCGGCCTGAGATCAATCACGACCTCTGCCAGGCCTTGGTAGCCCTGTGATGCAAGGGAGCCGCCCAAAAGGGCCTCAAGATTGGTGAACGAGTTCCGCATGGCGTACTCTGACTGTAAAAGGGTCAGGCGGGCCTGCGATACTTCGGTCTCGCTCTTGGTGACATCAATACGCGGACGCATTCCGTTTTTGTATAAGGCCTGGGCCTGGGCAAGGTGCTTTTCCTGCACCCGCAGCGATTCCCGGTTTACTTCCACCAGTTGCTGCTTTTTAAGCGCTTCCAAAAATGTGATTTTCACGTCGCGGTATAAACCGGCGGCAATGTCCTGCAGGGATTTGCGGCTGGATTCCAGGCTACTGATGGTGCTGTCTATCTTGCCGGTGGTGGCGCCGAAATCATAGATAAGCTGACTGAGCGAGGTCTTGGCCAGATAGTCATCATAATCGTTGCCGCTTTTGGAGCTGGAGCTGTCCGGGGAATAACTGTACTTGCGGTTATAGCTCGAGGACACCGACAGGCTGGGCAAGTAGCCCGCTCTGGCCTGGGTCACCCTTCCCTGCGCCGCCTGCACCTGGCTCTGCGAGGCGGTTATGCTGGGATTGCGGCTAAGGGCCAGCTCCAATGCCTTTTCTAAGGTTAGTGTTTTGGAGTCAGCGGCAATGGCTATGCCCGAAGCAAACAGGGCATATAAAGCCAACACGATTAGGCCGATCATCCGGCGTCTGTAGAATTTTTGCATCCGCGTTATCCAATTTTGAGATTACAGGTTGCACATTATAGATTAGAAATTCCAACGAAATGGTTAGCAAAAAATATTCCATAACACCATAAAAATCGGTGCTTTTAATTGCTTGATATTTATATGAAAAAACACCCAGGGTAAGGCCTAATACTCAGCAAATGTATAATAATTACACTGGGCGGGATATTGGCGCATAATAATTACCCGTTTGTCATAGGTCAATCAGTTGATTTGAATGGAACCCAAAACCAAGGCGTTATAAGCGCCGCCCATTGTGCTCTGATTTCGAAGGCCGACTTTAGGAGTCAAACCGGACAAGGGCCGGTCCGGCTTCCGCAGCCCTGAACCAACCTCTGCAAGCGAAGTAAGCCCCGGGCATTGTCAAACGGTTGAAAACACCATTGACCGCAGGGCTTTAAACAGGTTATCCTTCATAAAACTCAAGGAAAATTCATTATTCCGGGGGGGATGATGACACGTTTCCGCACCATTCAGCCGCGATATACAACATAGAGAAATAGCATTGATCAAAGGCCCCGCCCATGTGGTGTGGTGCGGGTAGGCTAGAAGCGTTGGATTATGGGGGTAGAAGAAGCGGGGGAATTATTGCAAACGAACAGAAAAGTTATTGATGATCACCGCCAGAGGTTAATGCACTATAAGTGAGGTAAGTAAAAAACCATTTAAATAAGGGATGGTGTAAGCATGCAATGCTACAGTCTTAAATCGCTTTTGAGATCCAATATAAAACTAATAGAAATTGATAAACCTCTACCTTTGTTCAAAATCGCTGATAAGAGCGGTACTCAGCACAAAGGACCTGAGTTAGATAAAAGCACCTACGAATCAGATAGGCCAAGAATTGGTCTCATTTCTGCCTTATGTGCAGCCTCACTGCTACTGGCATTTATTGCCCCGGCATTCAGCCAAGAATCACCACTTGGAAAGCAACTCGCTGCCCCCGGCGCTAAAGCGACTTTGCCGGTAACTGCCGCGAAGAAGCCCTTCTCAAAAGATTTTATCAAGACTGCCCACGATAGCTTCAACAGCTTCCATGCCCAGATGGGCGGCGATCATACACTCTATTACCTGTTAAATTTCAGCGCAGTCATGCGGACGGACATGTCGATGCCGAATGCCGAGTATAAGCCCCTGAAATACGCTCTCAATAAAAGCATCGGAAAAATAACTGTCGTAACGGAGAGCGAAGGCAAACTCACACTAGACGACTATATCGTCCATCCGACCTTCCGTAATCAAGCCATGCTGATGCTGCATAAAGGCAAGATCGTCTACGAAGTATATCCCGGCATGTCGCCCTCCGATATACACTGGTGGGCGTCTGCTTCCAAGACGATCGTTGGGCTTGTGTCGGCAATAATGGTGGAAGAGGGAAAAATCAACACCCAGAAATCTGTCACGGGTTATGTACCGGAACTCGCCGGTACGGCATGGGACAGTGTTAGGGTTATAGACCTGATCAACCACACATCGGGGCTCGCGATTGAGGAGACCAACCAGTCCATCCTGGACCCAAAATCGATTTTTGTGAGATTTGTTTATTCCGCCA
>JASFOZ010000102.1:0-10634 GCA_050116255.1 Desulfarculaceae bacterium | reverse complement strand
TGGCCTTGGGAGCCTCCACGTCCAGTCCCAGGCCCATGAGCCCGGCCACCAGGACGTCCCTCCGCCCCTTGTACATATCGCACATACGCCGGACCGACTCGCCGTTACCCTCCAATGCCGCCATTCCCGCAAGCTGCACCGCATCAAAGGCGCCGGAGTCTATCTGGCTTTTTATCTTTCCCAGCCCTGCCACCAAGTCGGCGTTGCCCACCGCAAAACCAAGCCGCCAGCCGGTCATGTTAAAGGTCTTGGAAAGGCTGTGGAACTCGATGGCCACCTCTTTGGCGCCCGGAACCTCAAGAACGCTGGGAGGCACAAAATCATCAAAAGTAAGCTCGGTGTAGGCGGCGTCTGAGATCAATATCAGGCCGTGCTGCCGGGCGAAATCCACCACCCGCTGGTAGAAATCCAGCTCGGCCACTGCCGCGGTGGGGTTGTTGGGGTAATTGACTATGATGATCTTGGCCCGGTCCAGGGCCTCTGCGGGAATGGCATCCAAATCCGGTAAAAAGTTGTTCTGCCTGAGCAGGGGCATTTCCACGGGCTCACCCCCGGCCAGCACTGTGGAGTTGGCATACACCGGATAAGCCGGGCTGGGGCAAAGCACCACTTCGCCGGGATTCACAAAGGCAAAGGGGAAATGGGCTATGCCTTCCTTGGAGCCGATAAGGGTTATCACCTCGGAGCCGGGGTCGAGTTCAGGCCCGAAACGCTTTTTGAACCAGGCGGCGGCCACCTCCCGGAAACTGCTCATCCCGGTGTAAGCGGGATAACGGTGTGTGGAAGGATCTTGGGCCGCCTCAGCCAGGCGGGCGATTATATGGCCCGGTGTGGGCTGATCCGGATCTCCCACTCCCAGGTCAATTATATCCATTCCCTTTTTGCGGACCTCTTCCCGAAGGCGATCCAGTTCGGCGAACAGGTAAGGGGGCAGCTTCTGCAGCCGCTGTGCTGTTTGGAACTTCATAAACTGTGCCTCTTCGTCGGTTTTAGGACTGCTGGTATCGCAATCCCGAGAACTTCATAGCTAAGGGGCATCCACAATCGGGTTGATAAGGCTGCCGATGCCTTGAACCTCAATACCCACGGTGTCTCCGGCAACCAGAGGGCCCACGCCCTCGGGGGTGCCGCTGGCAATAACATCTCCCGGGTGCAGGGTCATGACCTGGCTGATGAACGACACCAGTTGCGCCACCGAAAAGATCAGGTCAGAGGTGTTGCCTTTTTGTCTCACCTGTCCATTCACTATTGAGCGCACGTTGAGCCGCGCGGGGTTTAGCTCCAGGGCAATGGCCGGTCCCAAGGGGCAGAAGGTGTCAAAGCCTTTGGCCCGGGTGTACTGGATATCCTTGGCCTGCAGATGGCGCTCGGTTACATCGTTCAAGCAGGTGTAGCCAAAGACATAATCCAAGGCGTCATCTTCCTTTACCAGGCGGCAGCGCTTGCCGATGACGATGGCCAATTCCGCTTCATAGTCAACCCTGGTTGCGCCCTGGGGGCGGACAATGGGTGCTCCCGGCCCGATCACCGAAGTGGATGGCTTGAGAAAGACCATGGGCTCCTTGGGCAGGGCCTTTTTCATCTCCTTGGCGTGGCTCTTATAGTTAAGTCCCACGGCCACTATCTTGGAAGGCCGGCAGGGCGCCAACAGATCCGCCTCTTTAAGGGGAATGTATTGTTTGCCCGGCTTGCCGCCGCTAAAAGGAGAGCCTTCATAGGCCCGAATTCGTCCCCCCTGCCAAAGTCCATAGCGCACCTTGCCCTTATGCACCACGCGAACCACAGCCTTTTTGGCCTGGACCAGCTTCTTAAAAATAGCCATTAAAACCTCGCTCCATTTTGCCTGTTAGTCCCTGAGCCCCAAAACATCCTGCATATCATAAAGGCCGGGCCGTTGTTCCACCACCCACAAGGCGGCGCGAAGCGCCCCCTGGACAAAGGTGTCCCGGGAATGAGCCCTGTGGGTCAGCTCCAAACGCTCCCCTTGGCCGATGAAATAAACCGTATGCTCTCCGACGACGTCCCCTCCCCTGACTACGCTGACCCCGATCTCTTCCTTGGTCCTGGCCCCCACTATTCCCTTGCGGCCGTGCCGGCAAGCCTGCTCCAGATCCCAGCCATGAGCCTGGGCAAGCTCTTCCAGAAGCCTAACCGCGGTGCCGCTGGGGGCGTCCTTTTTTTGGTCGTGGTGCGCCTCCATTAATTCCAGGGCGTAATCAGGCCCCAGGACCTTTGCGATCATTCCCACCAGCTTGAACATGAGGTTCATGCCCACACTCATGTTGGGCGCGAAAACCACCGGGATGCCCAAGGCCAGGGCCCTGAGCTCTTGTTGCTGGGCCTGATCCAGGCCGGTGGTGCCAATGACGCAGGCCTTGCCCGCCTTGGCCGCCTCGGCCAGATGGTCCAAGGTGGGTTGGGGGGCGGTGAAATCTATCAGTACGTCGGCCTTGGCCAAGGCCGCAACCGGGTTGTCCTCCAACACCGCCTCCAGGCCTGCGCATCCGCAGACCTCGGCCAAGGGCTTGCCCAGCAGGGGATGGCCGGGCGCTTCAAACCCTGCCGTTAGCTGGGCTTTATCATGTCCCTGCAAGGCCTTGATTATCCTGATTCCCATGCGGCCGGCCGCTCCGGCCACAGCCAAGCGAATCATGATTCCCTCCCCGGTTTAGATCAAGCCATAGGCCTTCAAGGCTGCCTTTAGCTTCTCCAGGCTGGCAGGCAGCAGGTCGCACATAGGCAGCCTAAGCTCCCGGCTGGATATGAGACCCATCAACTCGGCCGCTGTCTTGACCGGAATGGGGTTGGTCTCAACGAACATCGCCTGGCACAGGGGGAACAGCTTGTGGAACATATCCTTGGCCCCCTTGGCATCGCCCTTCATCCAGAAGGCCACCAGGTCGGCCATATCCTTGGGCACCAGGTTGTTGACCACGCTTATGATGCCTTTTCCGCCTATGGCCAAAAGCGGCAGCACCATGGTGTCGTCGCCGGATAGCAGGGTCAGCTTATCTCCGCACAGAATGATCATCTCCGCCATTTGGGCCAGATCACCACTGGCTTCCTTGCAGGCCACGATCTCGGCATGTTCGGCCAGACGGGCCATGGTCTGGGGGGTGATGTTCACCCCGGTGCGGCTCTGGATGTTGTAAGGGATCAGAGGGAATGCGGTTTCGTCAATAATAGCCTTGAAATGCTGGTAGATCCCTTCCTGGGTGGGCTTGTTGTAATAGGGGGTTATGTGCAAGGCTGCATCAGCGCCCGCCTGCTTGGCGTGCTGGGTCATCTCAATGGCCTCGGCAGTACTGTTGGAGCCGGCACCGGCTATGACGGCAATGCGCTTTTTAACGGCATCCACGGTTATCTCCACCACCTGCTTGTGCTCCTCATGGGTCAAGGTGGCTGATTCACCGGTGGTGCCGCAGGGCACGATGCCGCTGGTGCCGTTTTCGATGTGGAATTCAATGAGCCGCCGCAAGGACTCCTCATCCACCTGACCATCCTTAAACGGAGTGATCAGGGCCACAAAAGCTCCCTCAAACATGGTTATTCTCCTTTTTTTGACTCAAGCCAGGCAAACGCCTCGCCATTTACAACCCCATCATATACGTATGAAGCCGGGCCTTCCAGATAGACTCCTTTAAAATCATCCCCCTGGGCCTGGAAATGCACCTTTAAGACCTCGCCGCTATGCACATGCACTGTAACCGGCGAATCCAAGCCCTTTTTGGCCCCTGCCAGCAACGCCGATGCCACCACGCCGGTGCCGCAGGCCAGGGTTTCATCCTCCACGCCCCTTTCATAGGTGCGCACCCAAAGCTCCTGCCCTTTAAAAGAGGCAAAGTTTACATTGGTTCCGGCAGGGGCGAAATGGTCGTGAAAGCGTATCTCACGGCCTACTTCTCTAACCGGAGCCCCCTCCAGGTCATCGGTCAGGATCACCGCGTGGGGTACGCCGGTGTTGATTCCATCCAATATATATTCTTTTCCTCCTGCCTTCACCTTGAGGTCATGGTAGCTGCCAAAGGGAGGAGTCAATTCCAGCTTGATCAGGGGCGGCTGCCCGCTGCCCACCCATGCTGATATGGGACCGGCCAAGGTGTCAAAGACCATCTGATCCTGAGCCAGGCCCCGGTCATGGGCAAAGCGGGCGGCGCAACGGCCGGCGTTGCCGCACATCTCCGCCTCCGAGCCGTCGGAATTGAAAAAATCCCAGGCAAAATCAATTTTACCTTTATCCGCATCCACCCGATCCACCGGACGCAGTATCACCAGCCCATCAGCCCCCACTGACAATCCCCTCCGGCAAAGGGCCTCGGCCAGCAGCGGTTTGGCCTCATTTGGCACCTGCTCTTCGCGGCCGTCGATGAATATGAAGTCATTGCCGGTGCCGGTCATCTTGGTGAAGCGCAGGCCCTGCAGTGCGTAGAGTTCTTTAAGTTCCGGTTTGGTCATAGGATAAAGTAGCCCACCACTTTCCAGCCCTGCTTGGGTTTGTATCTAAGAGCCAACTGCTCCATGGTGTTTTTTTTATTGCTTAAGCTGGTCTTAAACATCAGCAGAACATACTGGCCGTCCGGAACCCCGGGCAACTCCTCCCTTATCTCCAGGCGGTCAAGGATGCGGCTAAGAACCTTGCCCAAAGGCTTGCGCACCACCTCCAAAGTCTTCACCCATTCCTGCTTCTTTACCTGCTTCTGTAAAAAGCCGCCTGCCTGATTCCAGCTTTCCCCGAAATCCCCTGCATCTATAAGGCCCAGCCAGTTCAGGGCGGCCTTTTGGGCCGGATGGGGCTCCTTGGACCAGCTTGGTCCTGCCATGAAGGTCAGGGCCAGGGCCAGACAACCGGTCAACACCATCACTTTTTTAAAAGCCGCACGGGGCATCTATTTCATCCATTCCGGCAAGGACTCGCCTTGCATCAAATCCTGGTAGGTTTCGCGCTGGCGCACCACGGCCCATTGGTCTCCATTAACCAAAATCTCCGGCGCCCGGGGGCGGGAATTATAATTAGAACTCATGGTGAACCCATAGGCTCCGGCGCTCATCACCGCCATGAGGTCACCGGGTTCAAACTGGGCCAGGCCCCGGTCACGGGCCAGGAAATCACTGCTTTCGCAGATCGGCCCCACCACATCGGCTACTATATTTTCTTCTGAGGCCGGCCTCTGCACCGACCAGATGGCATGATAGGAGTCATACATGGCAGGCCGCACTAAATCGTTCATGCCCGCGTCCACCACCAAAAAGCGTTTGGCAGTGGTCTGTTTGGTATATAAAACCCGGGCGAGCAAGATTCCCGCGTTGCCCACAATCACCCTGCCCGGCTCCAAAATCAGCTTAACCCCCAAACGCTTGACTGTGTCCTTCAAGGCCCCGGCGTATGTCTGGAGATCAGGGGGCGACTCATCATCATAGGTAATGCCCAGGCCGCCTCCCAGATCCAGATTGGAGACCTCCATGCCGGCGCTGCGCAGCTTCTGGATCAAGAGCGACAGGCGCTCCAGGGCATCGGCAAAAGGAGACACCTGCGTGAGTTGACTGCCTATGTGACAGGAAACCCCTTTGACCTCCAGATTAGGCATTTGGTGGGCTTCCTGGTACTGGGCAAAGGCATCATCCACAGGCAGGCCGAATTTGTTCTTGGCCATGCCGGTGGTGATCTTGGGATGGGTCTGGGCATCCACGTCCGGATTGACCCTGAAGCTCACCGGCGCCTTTAGGCCCATCCGCGCCGCCACCTGGTTCAACCTACGCAGTTCTTGGCTGCTCTCCATATTGAACATCAAGATGCCGGATTTGAGGGAGAACTCCATCTCTTCCTCGGTCTTGCCCACCCCGGAAAAGACCACCCGGTCTGCGGGCACTCCCGCGGCCAGGCAGCGGGCCAGCTCGCCCCCGCTCACAATGTCCGCTCCGCCCCCCAAGGATGCAAACAAGGCCAACACGGCCCGGTTGGAGTTTGACTTGACTGAGAAACAAGTCAGGGCATCCAGCCCGGCAAAGGCCTGGGTAAAGGCCTGAAAGTGCCGGGTGAGGGTGGCCTGGGAATACACGTAAGCGGGCGTGCCCGCCTCCTGGGCTATCTCCTCCAGGCTGACTTGCTCGGCGTAAAGCTTGTTTTCTTTATATTCAAAGTGATGCATAAGCTAAATCCTGCGAGGCCTCTTTTTACTCTCAGGGCAGGTGTTTTATCTCCAAAACCTTGGATTCCGGGCTTTGGTTGCCGCTTTCATCCACAGCCTTGACCTTATAAAGATATGTTTTCCCCGGCTCGACTTGTTTATCCGTGAAGGTGTTTTCAGGCACCAGGCCTTTATTAATCTGTTCCCAGTCCCCTGAGTCCTTGAACTTGCGCAGGACTTGATACCCGGCCACGTCCTGGTCCGGGCTGGGAGTAAAACGCAATAGAAGGCCTTGCGCAGCGCCCGCCCCCATCAAGTCAGTGGGAGGCTGCGGCGGGGTCATGTCGCGGGGCTTGGCCTCCAGCCAGGGAGTTGCTTCGCCGTTCACCGTGATCAGCTTGATCCGCCGCACCCCCGCGACTCGATAGGCGTATACCTTACCGTTTTCCACGGTCTGATCAACCAGGGTGGGCTGGCGCAGGGGCCGGGCATTAAGCTGCTTTTCGCCTTCGGGGCCCCGGCGGAAAACCACCCAGCCGGCAAAGGCGTCTATCTCTTCGCTTTGGGCGGGTACTTCATTGCCTTCCCAGGTCAGGGTGACCTTGCCCTCGTCGGCCTCAACGGTAAGGCCGGCCGGCGGCGGCGGCGGCTCCACGCGATAGGCCTTGGCCAGGGGCGAAGGCTCGCTCTTGCGGCCCCGGGAGTCGATGAGTACGACCTGATACACAGCCTCTTTGCCCCGGGGCGCCTGGGAGTCCCTGTAAACAAAGCGCCCGCCTTGCATGCGCTTGTCCTCCCGCCCATTCACCTCGAAACGGTGGTATTTGGTCAGCTGCGGCGGACAGGGGGGGCAAGCGGGATCGCCTTCAATGGGAAAATAGCCATAGAAAAGAATCGCCTGCTCAACCTGCCGGTCGGGCTTGTCTTCCTGGGGCACGTCAAAGCTGACCTCCACGCCGTCGGGCAAGGCCTTGGCCGTGAGGCTGCTCACCTTTGCCGGGGCTATCTTTGTGGAGGGCAAGGGCGGCGATTTCACTCCGCAGCCGGCGGACACCAGCGTCATCATCAACAGGCTCAATCCCAATGCGGCTATTCGGGCCATAAGCGCTCTTTCACCTCCTGAAGTGCGGCCCGGACGTTTTGCCTGGCAGTCCCACCCGGACTGAGGCGGCGGTCCACGGCCCGCTCATATTCCAGCGCATTAAAAATATCCTCACCTATCATAGGGCTTAGTTCCTGGTACTGGGCCAGGGGGATATCCTCCAGTCCGCATCCCTTTTCCTCGGCCAGGCGTACGGCCTGGCCTGCTATATGATGGGCTTCGCGAAAGGGCATCCCCTTGGCGGCCAAATAATCAGCCAGCTCGGTGGCATTCAAAAAACCCCTTTTTATCGCCTGGGCCATGCGCTCCGGATGTACCTTAAGGCTGTCGATCAATGGCGCCAGTACCCGCAGGCAGTCCATCACCGTGTCAAAGGCGTCAAACAGGGGCTCTTTGTCTTCCTGCAGGTCCTTGTTATAGGAAAGGGGTAGCCCCTTGAGCACCACCAGCAAGGCGGTCAGATGCCCCAAAACCCGGCCGGTCTTTCCCCGCACCAGTTCGGCGGCGTCCGGATTCTTCTTCTGGGGCATGATGGAGCTGCCGGTGGCGAACTGGTCCGAAAGGCTGATGAAGGCGAACTCCTGGCTGGACCAGAGGATCAGCTCCTCGGCCAGCCGGGATAAGTGCACCTGGGTCAGACCCAGGACAAACAAGAACTCGGCGGCAAAGTCCCGGTCGCTCACCGCATCCAGGGAGTTGCGGCAGACGCCTTCAAATCCCAGGTCCTTGGCCAGGGACGGCGGGTCCACCGGATAAGTGGTGCCGGCCAAGGCGGCCGCACCCAGAGGCAACCTGCCGGTGCGGCGGCGGCAATCGCCAAGCCGCTCCCGGTCGCGCTGGGCCATCTCCACATAGGCCAGCAGATGATGCGCCAGCAGCACCGGCTGGGCCCTCTGTAAATGAGTGTACCCGGGCATGATGGTGTCCTGATGCTTCTCCGCCAGGGCGTACAGGGACCTTTGATATTCGAGCAGGGCCTGGTCCAGGTCCAAGGCGCTTTCCATAACCCACAGCCTGAGGTCAGCGGCCACCTGATCATTGCGGGAGCGGGCGGTGTGCAGCTTGGCCGCGGGCTGGCCTATGATCTCCTTTAGCCTGGCCTCCACGTGGGTGTGGATATCTTCCTGGGAAAGGCTGAACTCCATTTCCCCGGCCTCAATCTCCTCCAGCACCTGATCCAGGCCTTTGACAATGGCCTGGGCGTCTTCAGGCGGAATAATCCCCTGCCTGGCCAGCATGCGGGCGTGGGCCTGGGAGGCGCGGATATCCTGTGAGGCCAGCCTTTGGTCGAACCCAATGGAGGCGTTTATGCGCTCCATCAGCTCATGCATAGGCTCCTTAAAACGCCCTCCCCAAAGCTTGGATTTTTTTTGATCGCCGGACACCTTATATTGTCTCCGTCTTATTTAAGGGCCTCCAAGGCGTGGCGGATGCGCAAGCGCAGGCCGTTGAGCCTGATAAACCCGGTGGCGTCGGCCTGATTATATACCTGGTCAGCCTCAAAGGTGGCCATGTCCGGATGATAAAGTGAGTTGGGCGAGCGCCGGCCCAAAACCACGGCATTGCCTTTGTAGAGCTGCATGCGCACCTGGCCGCTGACCGGTTGCTGTATGTGATCCATCAAGGATTGCAGGGCCTCCCTCTCCGGCGCAAACCAATAGCCATAATAAACCATCTCGCTGTAGCGTCCCAACAGACTGTCGCGCAGGCGCAGGACCTCCCGGTCCAGGCAGATGGACTCCAAACCCAGATGGGCCTGGCGCATTATGGTTCCGCCCGGGGTCTCGTATACGCCCCGGCTCTTCATGCCCACATAGCGGTTCTCCACCATATCCACCCGGCCGATGCCGTGTTCGCCGCCCAACTCGTTGAGAGCGGCCAGCATGGCCCCGGGTGAAAGGGCCTCCTGGTTCAGGGCCACCGGGTCTCCCTTTTCAAAATCCAGGATTATCTCCTGGGGCTTATCCGGGGCCTCTTGGGGGCTTTTGGTGAGCACAAACATGTCTGCAGGCGGTTCTGCCCAAGGGTCTTCCAAAACCCCGCCCTCAAACGAAAGGTGCAAAAGGTTGCGGTCGCAGGAATAGGGCTTGGCCTTGGTCACCGGCACCGGGATCCCGTGTTTGCGGGCGAAATCCATCAGCACCTCGCGCGAATTGAGATCCCATTCCCGCCAGGGGGCGATGATCTTAAGCTCCGGCGCCAGGGCCTGGTAGGCCAGCTCGAACCGCACCTGGTCATTCCCCTTGCCGGTGGCGCCGTGGGCAACCGCCTGGGCCCCTTCCTGGAGGGCGATCTCCACCTGGCGTTTGGCAATCAAGGGCCGGGCCAGGCTGGTGCCCAAAAGATATTGAGACTCGTAGATGGCTCCGGCCCTGAAGGCAGGAAACACATAGTCGCGCACGAAATCTTCGCGCAGGTCGTCAATAAATACCTTGCTGGCGCCCGTGGCCAGGGCCTTTTCCTGAACCGGATCCAGCTCCTCGCCCTGGCCCAAATCAGCGGCAAAGGCGATTACCTCGCATTTATAGGTCTCGATCAGCCATTTCAGTATGACCGAGGTGTCCAATCCCCCGGAATAGGCCAAGACTACTTTTTTGATGTTCTGATCCATGAAATTACCTCTGCTTCACTACTTTCCGCTGCCCCCCGGCTGGGTTTCTAAATACCGCTTTTTATTTCCTCATGCCGGAAACAGGTGACAAGATGGTCGTTAACCATCCCTACGGCCTGCATAAAGGCGTATATTATGGTGGAACCCACGAATTTGAAACCCCTTTTCTTTAAATCCCTGCTTATGGCATCGGAAAGTGCTGTCCGGGGCGGTATATCACTGACTCTCCTGAAATGGTTAACCACCGGTTTATGGCCTGTAAATCCCCAAAAATATTCCGAGAAGGTGCCGAATTCCTTTCTCAGGGTTATGAAGCTACGGGCATTGCCCACCGTTGCCTCTATTTTCAAGCGGTTTCTGATTATGCCCTTGTCTTCAATAAGCCTTTGTAACTTTTGGGGCCGGTAGCGGGCGATCCTGTTGAAATCAAAACCGTCAAAGGCCTTTCTGAAACCATCCCGCTTGTGCAAAACGATCTTCCAGGACAAGCCGGCCTGGAAACCATCCAGAATCAATTTTTCAAACAACTGGCCGTCGTCAAAAACCGGCACGCCCCATTCCTGGTCATGGTAGGCCACATAAACAGGGTCGTCCTCAGGCACCCAGGTGCACCTGCTAAGTGCGGTTTTTTTCGGCGTCACCCTGCCCTTCAATCCCCGGCCAATGCCTCCAGGACGGCCTTCTGCATATGCAGGCGGTTTTCAGCCTGGTCCCAAACCACGGATTGCGGCCCCTCCAGCACCTCGGCGCTTATCTCCTCGCCCCGGTGGGCAGGCAGGCAATGCATGGCCATTGC
>JASFOZ010000101.1:0-10645 GCA_050116255.1 Desulfarculaceae bacterium | reverse complement strand
AGTGCTGGGAGGCGGGGCCGTCCAAGTGAGCGGCCTTTTCCATATTTGACACCTGCCGCAAAGGTGCTTAAAAAATAGCTCCCGTGCAGAAGCCAGCCAGCCTTTGGTACGTAGCCAGAACGGGAAAGGCTAGCGGGCCTCCACGCGTGGGGGCCTAAATTAATCAAGCTACGCGCCGTTCTGAATAATCGACAAAGTCTCTACAAGGTAAATATTTCTGTTTTTATAGAAGCTTAGCACTATCCAACTTAGTGCTTTGATATTGATCTTGGAACTTGCCCAACCTCTATTAACAAACCAACGCCTAAACATTTATTCAGAATCAGAACTGCCTGACCTATACTTTTGACCGCGTTAGCCCAAAAACCCTGACCCAAGCCTGGGGATAAATTTTCTTAGGGGAGTTCGCCTCCGGTTAAGATTGACCGGCTGTGCACTGGCCTGGTTTAAAACCTGAAATGTTTGCGTGGCTCCTGGAACAACCGGCAGGTCTCTGGTCAGCCAACCCCAGCGCTTCATGGTAAAAAGCGCGTAGAGACTTATCCAGGACAGAGCCAGGGCGCTGAAAGGAGCATAGGTGAAGACCTTAAGAGATCGCTGTTCCTGTAGCGCAGGAAATAAAAGGCCGTGGGCACCAAAGCCGCAAAGCAGCAAGCCGCCATAAAATCAGGCAGAAGGATGGCCAGGTTGGTTAACAGCACCAGTAAGGCAGATACCTTGCTTATTTCTCCAAAGGTCACTCTGTGATAAGTGCCCAAGCGAGTTCGATCCGGGTGCCGAAACTGGAGGTGAGACGGAAGCGCCGGAAGGCGAACCTGGTCATAGCAATGGTCTCGCACACATCGCTGCAGGCCCAGAACAGAAATATCTTGCAGAGCCTTTTACCGGAACTTGATCACATGAAAGGGCCTTTACAGGTAAATAGCTGCAATTATTGAATCATGGCTGCCAAAATCCGCGTTTCCGGGTGCGGGGCAAAAAAGATGAAAAATGCTTTACATCTGGCTGAACTTTGCTTTTTTTGCGGCGGTTTTTCTGGCGAGCAGTAAAATTGGGCTGGCTATAACGGGTGCTCCATCCATTGGGAGTAAATGGATTATGCGTTATGTGCTCGTGGCCTCTTCCCGCGATGGCTCGGGCCAGGAAATCGGCCTGGCACTGGGCAAGCAATACAAGGTCGAATTGACCGGCGATGCGACCGCCTGTCTGACGGCGTTCAAGCACAAGCGCTACGAGTATTCATTCATTGACATAGATTTTTTAAGCGATCAACAAAGCAACGGCAGGATCGACTATGAAAAGGCCCTCCAGCCGTATTGGCAATCCTTTCCCTCGGCACACATCATCGTGATGGCGCCATCTGCGCGCATCCGGGAAGCGGTAAGCGCGGTCAAGGCCGGGGCGGACTCATACCTTACTTATCCCTTGGACGGCCTCGAAGCGGCATATGTGGTGGAGAGCTTGTCCCAGATGGATAAGTTCGAATCCGAATTAGATTACCTGCGCGACAGCTTCTGGCGTTCTGAGATCAGTGACGGGGTCCGCACCAACTCAAGGGCCATGATAGACGTCTTGGATAAGGTGCGTTCGGTTGCCTCAACCCGCAGCACTGTATTTTTGACCGGTGAAACCGGCACCGGCAAGAGCCTCCTCGCCCAGGCCATTCATGCCCACAGTAACCGTTCGGAAGGGCCGTTCATTGCGGTCCATTGCGGCGCCATACCTGATACGCTTTTGGAGAGTGAACTCTTTGGGCATGAAAAAGGAGCCTTCACCGGAGCCATCAAGCGCAAACTGGGTAAGTTTCAGATTGCCGACGGAGGCACTATCTTTCTCGACGAAATCGCCACCATCACGACCGCCGCTCAAATCAAGCTTCTGCATGTGCTACAGGAAATGACCTTCACCAGGGTGGGGGGCGAGGCGCCCATTAAGGTGGATGTGCGGGTATTGGCAGCCAGCAACGAGGACATAAAAACACTTTGCGACCAAGGCAGATTCCGCAAGGATCTTTTTTTCCGGCTGAACGTGTTTCCCATAGAGCTGCCGCCCCTCAGAGAACGTTTGGAGGACATCCCTTTGCTGGTGGATATTTTCCTGGAACGGTTCAACCGGGTCCACGGCAGGGATATTAAAGGCGTTCAGCCGGAAGTGCTGGAAGCGTTATCCTGTTACTCCTGGCCGGGAAATATCCGCGAATTGGAGAACCTAGTCGAGCGAGCCTATCTTTTGGAAAAGGGAGCGACGCTTTCGCTCATGGGTTTTCCCAGCGAGTTTTTTGCCTTGGGAAAATTGGCTAGCCCGGCGCCCAACGGCCAGGTTCCCACCTTGAATCAAGTAAGGACACATGCAGTTGATTTGGCCGAAATGAAATACTTGCACGAAATCTTGGCCTTGAATAAGGGCCGGGTTGACCGAAGTGCGGCTATGGCCGGCATCACCACCCGCCATTTGCATAATCTCCTGGCCAAGCATGACCTCCATAAGGAAGAATTCAAATAATCCGCCGAGTTTGGGAATGCTGCCTGCCGTTTTTTGTGGGTATCGGAAATATTAATTCTCAAATAATTAGTTAAGTTTTTTCAGCATGTTGCCTTTCGGCAACACATGCTGAGCCGCATTCGGCCCCATCCCAGGCCCTAAAGGGGAAATGTCGCTTCCGGCCCCGCTGGGGCTCAATCCAAAATAGGTTAAAAAATACATATACTTATAATATGGCATGACCATTGTATAAGTGTCAGAGGGAGTTCGTGGGTGATTTGAGGAAATGAATTATGGAACAAAACCGGCCATCCAAGGTGAAAGAGGTCTCCATCAGGGGATTGGTGACACCAGCCAGCTGGGATGGTGCCGGCGAGGTGCTCACGGTCAGCATCTCAGCTTTTGATGAATCCGAGTATCACCTGGCTGACGGCGAACTGGCGCGGCAACTGTTTAGCAAACTTCACAAAGTGGTGAGTGTTAGCGGTGAGTTGAGTGAAACCCATGGAGGAAAGAAGATGATCAAAGTGCAAAGCTACAAGGTTGAAAAAGGGCCCGGAGCCGGGAAGACCCTACTGATTTTTGCGGTTGCCGGGCTGTTTGGCCTGGTTGCCATCAGCCCGGCGTCGGCGGCTCAAGTGAAAGCCGGGACCCCGGCGATTAAGCAAGAAAAGGCTGACCAGCCGGCTGTCAAAGCGGCTGCTCCCGTGAAAACGGCCAAGAAAACAAAGGCAGTAAAAAAACAAACCAGCCAGGCGGCTAAAAAGAAGGCAATAAAGGCCAACCCCCAGGTAAAAGCCGCCCAATCGGCCTTGGTCAGCGCCGGCTACAAAATTAAAGCCGATGGCGTAATGGGCAAAAACACCAAGAAGGCCCTCAGGGCTTTCCAGAAGAAGAACAAGTTGAAAGTTACGGGAAAGCTGGATGCGGCCACTAAAAAGGCCTTGGCCTTATAGGCCGCTTTAGGGGCGCCGGACGGCCAGAAGCTGGCCCGGACGCTCATGGGTAGAGCCGACGGCAAGGGGACCGAACACCCCGGACCGCCGGCATCACCCTTCATGTTTTTGGTTATTGAAACGGAAAACAGTATGGGGCGCAGCCTGTCCCGAGGCTATGCAAAGGAGATACCCATAAAATGAAACAGCACCGATTGCGATTAGCTGCCGATTTACCTGCCGAGGAGGTGGAACCTCCTCCTAATTGTCAGGGCGGGGACCTTCAACCCCATCTTGCCATAGTCCCCGCCGGCACCCCCTGGGGGCCTTCGTCCCCGAAAAAAACCCAAGACAGTCATGCATTCCGCCGCCGCCACTTTCCCGGCGTCAGCTTGGCCCAATGGAATGATTGGCATTGGCAGGTGCGCAACCGCGTCACCAGCAAGACGGGCCTCAGCCGCTTTCTCACGCTTTCTCAAGAAGAGCGCGCTGCCTTTGACCGCGCCGCCGGCAAACTGCCGCTGTCCATAACCCCGTATTATCTGAGCCTCTTGGATCCGGTGGATGCCTCCCATCCATTGCGCAAGGCTGTGGTCCCCAACTGGCAGGAAGCGGTGCAGGGCCCTGGTGAAAGCACAGACCCGCTCAACGAGGATGGCGACATGGCTGCGCCTAATCTGGTGCACCGCTATCCCGACCGGGTGCTGTTTCTGGCCACCGGGTTCTGTTCCACTTATTGCCGCTATTGCACCCGCAGCCGCATGGTGGGCGGGCACGACAGTGAGCGCAACTATGCCCGGCCCAATCTGGAAAAGGCGCTTGCCTACATCGAGTCCACCCCTTTGATACGCGATGTTTTGATATCAGGCGGCGATCCGCTCACCATGAGCGACTCCCGTCTGGAATGGCTGCTCAGCCGGCTTCGGCGCATTCCCCATGTGGAGCTGATCCGCCTGGGCACCAAGACCCCGGCGGTTTTGCCCCAGCGCATAACTCCGGGCCTGCTGAAGATGTTGCGCAGGTATCACCCCTTGTTCATGAGCCTGCACTTCTGCCATCCGGCCGAGTTAACGCCGGAGACCATGCGGGCCTGCGAGCGGCTTGCCGACGCGGGTATCCCCCTGGGCAGCCAGACGGTGCTTTTGGCCGGTGTAAATGATTCGGTGGAGGTAATGCGCCAACTTTGCCAGGGCCTCTTAAGGGCCAGGGTGCGGCCCTATTACCTGTACCAGTGCGATCCCATCGTGGGCTCGGCCCATTTCCGGACCCCGGTGAGCAAAGGGCTGGAGATCATCCAGGGCCTCCGGGGCCACACCACCGGTTATGCGGTGCCCACTTTTGTAATCGACGCCCCGGGCGGCGGCGGCAAGGTGGCCTTGTATCCCGAATCCGTGATGGGCAACAAGGGCGGCGACTTGGTGTTGCGCAACTATGAGGGCAGGACCTTCACCTATCCCGATTGCGGCGGCGGCCTGGGCCCCGCCCTGTGTTGAGGAGGCCGGTATGCTGGTGGGTTTGACCTATGACCTAAGGCCGGACTATCTCGCCTTGGGTTTCAGCGGAGAGGAAGTGGCTGAGTTTGACAGCCCGGCCACAGTAGATGCCATAGAAAAGACGCTCCGCAGCCTGGGCCTGCGCACTGACCGGGTGGGCAACCTGAAAAACCTGGTAGAGCGCCTGGCGCTGGGGGCGAGCTGGGATTTGGTTTTCAACATCGCCGAGGGCCTGAATGGTTTCGGCCGCGAATCCCAGGTGCCGGCGCTCTTGGACTACTATGGCGTGCCTTATACGTTTTCAGATCCCTTGACCATGGCGGTCACCCTGCACAAGGGCATGGCCAAGACGATGGTAAGGGCCCAGGGAGTGGCCACCCCGGATTTCGCGGTGGTGGAAAGCGAAGCCCAGGCAGCGGCGATTGACTTGCCCTTTCCCTTGTTCGCCAAGCCGGTGGCCGAAGGCACGGGCCGGGGAGTCAACCCGGCCAGCAAGGCGGGGAGCCGGGAGGAGCTGGCGGCCGTCTGCCGGGAGCTATTGGAGCGTTATCAGCAACCGGTGCTGGTGGAGACCTTCCTGCCGGGCCGCGAGTTCACTGTGGGCATACTCGGCAGCGGCGAAGAGGCCCGCTCTGTGGGGGTTATGGAAGTCGAGCTTCTGCAGGGCGCGGAAGCGGAAGTGTATTCCTATCTGAACAAGGAAGAGTGTGAAAGCCGGGTGCGCTATACCTTGGCCGACGACCTCCAGGCCCGCCGGGCCGCGCAAACGGCCTTGAGGGCTTACCGCGCCTTGGGTTGCCGCGACGCCGGCCGGGTGGACCTGCGCTGCGACGCCTTTGGCGTGCCCAATTTCATGGAGGTCAATCCCTTGGCCGGAATGCACCCGGAGCATTCTGACCTACCCATTTTGTGCAGCCTGGCGGGCCTGAGCTATAGGCAGCTCATTGCAGGCATAGTGGAGTCGGCTTGCCGGCGCCTGCCTGTGGCAAGCGCATTGAAGCATAGCCCTGATATTAAGCGCTCTGCGCTGGGGAGTTAGCCATGAGAGTGGCGCTTTTGCATGACCCGGTTCCGGCCGGAGCCCCCCCGGATCAGGCCGACTCCTTGGTGCAGGCCAAGGAAATCGCCGGCATCTTGGCCGGGCTGGGGCATGGGGTGGTTTATATTCCTTTCGGAGATAAGCCAGAGGACACGGAGTGTGAACTAGACCGGGTGCGGCCTGATATTGTTTTCAATTTGGTGGAGTCCCCCCTGGGGAAGGGGCGGCTGATCCACTTGGCGCCGCTGCTCTTGGAGCGCAAAAGCCTCACTTTCACCGGCGCCGGCACCAGGGCCATCCTGCTCTCCTCCAATAAACTCATGGCCAAACGCTTGCTGAAGGAGCATGGCCTGCCCACTCCGCCTTGGTGTAAACAGGGAGGCTGCGGAGATCTGCCCGCCCAGGCCGGGCGCTGGATCATCAAGTCGGTATGGGAGCACGCCTCCATTGGCCTGGACGAGGACTCGGTGGTGCCGGGGCTTTCGATCCAAGAGCTGGAGCAGGAGATGGCTAAGCGCTGCGGCCGGTTGGGCGGAGAGTGCTTTGCCGAGCGCTTTGTGGAAGGACGCGAATTCAACCTGTCGCTGCTTGCCTCGGATAGAGGCGTGCAGGTGCTGCCGCCGGCGGAGATCATTTTCCAGGGTTATGCCCAGGACAAACCCAAAGTGGTGGGCTACAAGGCCAAGTGGGACTCTGAGTCTTATGAATACCACCACACTCCGCGCAACTACCACTTCCCGCCCCAGGACCGGATCATGCTCCAGAATTTGACCGCCTTGAGTCTTCGCTCCTGGCGGGTGTTCGGCCTGCGGGGCTGGGCCCGGGTGGACTTCAGGGTGGACAGTGGTGGCGAACCTTGGATCCTGGAGGTCAACGCCAATCCTTGTCTGACTTCGGATGCCGGCTTCATGGCGGCCGCCCGCCAGGCCGGCCTTGAACCCCGCCAGGTGGTGGCCAGGATATTGGCTGATGGGTTTGAGTGCATCGGCCCTAAAAACCAGGCAGCCTAAGGGTGCGCGCTACAGGCCATGTTCAAGATAAGAAGAGTATATGATGACCTGCGTCCCATTGACCGTGACGCCGTGGCCCAGGTGCAGGCCATCTTGGCCGCGCAGTTTCCCGATGCCCCGGTACAGGATGTATCGGGATTGCCGCGCAGGCTGCGGGACCCTTTGGAAGATCGTTTCCGCTGGCTGCTTTTCGTGGCCGAGGACCAGCGCGCCTTGGTGCGGGGCTTCGCCTTGGTGGCCCACGCCCCGGATTTGAATTTCTGCTATCTGGACTATATCTCCACCTCCAGCCCCATGAGCGGCAGAGGCGTGGGCGGCGCCCTATACGACCGGGTGCGCGAAGAGGCGCATAGATTGGGAGTATTGGGCCTTTTCATGGAGTGCCTGCCCGACGATCCCGCCCTGTGCGCTGATCCCGCAGAGCTCAAACAAAACCGGGCCCGCCTTAGGTTTTACGAGCGCTGGGGCGCCCGGCCGGTGCAGAACACGGCCTATGAAACTCCCGTTAGCCCGGAAGACCCGGACTGCCCGCCCTATCTGCTGTTTGACGGCCTGGGCGGCAAAACGCTCCGGCGGTCCCAATCCAAAAAGGTGGTGCGGGCCATCCTGGAGCGCAAATACAGCCAGCTTTGCCCGGCCGGCTATGTGGAAATGGTGGTGGGCTCCTTTAAGGATGACCCGGTGCGCCTGCGCCCGCCCCGTTATGTGCGGGTTGAACTACCCTCAAAGGTCAGGCAGGTTTCGCCTGACCGGCGCATCGCCCTGCTGGTTAACCAACGCCATGAGATGCATCATGTGCACGAGCGCGGTTATGTGGAAGCTCCGGTCAGGATGCGGGCCATCCTGCGCGAGATAAAAAAAACCGGCATATTCGAGGAGCTGAAGCCGCGCCATTTCTCCTTGAGCCCCATCAAGGAGGTGCACGACCCGGGGTTCGTCAACTATCTGCAAAAGGTCTGCTCCTTCATCGAGCCGGGCAAATCGGTCTATCCCTATGTGTTTCCCCTGCGCAACGGCGCCCGGCCCCCCAAGGAGCTGCCGGTGCGGGCGGGCTACTATTGCATAGACACCTTCACACCCCTCAACGCCAACGCCTTTCAGGCGGCCCGGGGCTCGGTGGACTGCGCCCTCAGCGCGGCCGAGGCCTTGCAAAAGGGCTTCCGCCTGGCCTACGCCCTGGTGCGTCCTCCGGGACATCATGCCGAGCGCAAGGCGTTCGGCGGTTTTTGTTATTTCAACTCCGCGGCGGCGGCGGCCCATTTTCTCTCCGCCCAGGGCAAGGTGGCAGTGATTGACTTGGACTATCACCACGGCAACGGGACCCAGGATATTTTCTACAGGCGCTGCGACGTGCTCACCTGCTCCATCCACGGACGGCCCAGCTTCGCCTACCCCTATTTCTCCGGCTTCCGCGAGGAGACCGGCGAAGACATGGGCAAGGGCTGCAACCTAAACCTGCCCCTGCCCGAGGAATTGGACGGCAAGGGATACCGCCGCGCCTTGCATGAGGTTTTAGCCCGGGTGAAGCGTTTCAATCCGCTATATTTGGTGGTGGCCTTTGGCCTGGACCCGGCCAAAGGAGACCCCACGGGCAGCTGGAGCCTGAATTTCAAGGACTTTGAGGAGAACGGACGCCTGGTGGGGGCCTTGGGCCTGCCCACCCTGGTGGTGCAGGAAGGTGGATATCGCATCAAGTCGCTGGGGCTCAACGCCCGGCATTTTTTCAGGGGGCTTTGGCACGGGGCCGGATTGGGCGGGAAATGACGCAGTCCGGATTGACATGGCGAACCGAACCGGAATCGGCCGATGTCCAGGCGGTGGAGCGGCTGGCGGCTGACTCGGGCTTCTTCAACCCTGCAGAAGTAGCCATAGCCCGGGAGTTGGTGCAAGAACGCCTGGCCAAAGGCAACTCAAGCGGCTATTTGTTTCTTTTCGCCGAAGAGAAAAACCGCATTTTGGGCTACGCCTGCTACGGCCCCATTGCGGGAACCAAGGCGAGTTGGGATCTTTTTTGGATCGTGGTGGAGCGGACCCTGCGCAGCCAGGGGATAGGGGACCTGGTCCTGTGCGAAACCGAAAAACGGGCCGCCCAACAGGGCGCCGACCGGCTTTATGTGGAGACCTCCTCCCGCGAGCAATACGGTCCCACCAGGGGCTTTTATATGGATAGAGGCTACGCCGTGGAAGCGGTGCTGAGGGATTTTTATGCTTCGGGCGACGACAAAATCATTTTCGTCAAAATGCTTTCCTGAGGTATTTAACCCCGAATCGGCCATTAAAATGATTTTAGCCAGGCGTCATTATTTGGCGAAAAGGCATTTACAGAAGTAGGTGTTCCGAAAACCAAATTAAGGGAAACAGGATTTCCCCTTATGTATTCCAGCAAAATACTATGAATAGAGGCAATAAAGACAAATAAATCACATAGATATTTAATGAGGTTTTTCCCCGCCTTAGCAAAAGCTGCAATTAAAGCGAAATAGTTTTTCTCTCCCGCTATGCGCAAATTAATAATTAGCCAATAAAAACAAATAATTATCAATGTTGCACGGCGTTTGCAAGGGTATGGTGCGTTATTTTGCGTTCTTTACCTTGAGACCAAAGGAGTGAAAAAGCCATGTTTGGAAAGCTATTCGGCAAAAATCGTGCAGACCAGACCCCTGGCGAGAAACAGGAAAAGCTCTCCGGACCAAAGGATGTTCTGCAACCCGTTGGTCAATCTCTGGTCGTGTCACACAGGATGGAACCGGATTGGGTGTGGGACCTTAAAAACGTCACCCGTTCTTTCTCTGACAACCCCAACAAAATCGAGTTCCGGGTATATGAACAGCGCGAGGCGTCCATGCGCGGTGTGGTGGTGAAGAATTTCCATTCCCTGGATGATCACCCGGAACTGGTTCTTTACAGCGGCAGCCTAAACAAGAAGACCAGGGAGCTGGATTTGGTTGACCACAAAGAGGCGCACGAAAAGGCGGTCTAGCCATCGCTTATCCGCGATAAAATTTGCCGGAGGCCCTCGATTCATGCTCAAGAATTCCGGCGATGGCGCCTGGTGAAACCGCCTATTCCCGACGGGGCGCTTCCCTAACCATCTCAGTGACATCACAAATGGTAAGAGAGGCGCCCGCCACTATAGCTAAAAAATCCCTACCGACGCTTCACACTTACAGTTCCTCTGTAACCCGCCAGACTCTGTGCGCTAGTTAATGGAAATCAGCTAAAGTGACATTCCCATGCTACCCCGATAATTATTGGAGCATTTGGAAGTCTCAATAAAACCCATCCAGTAATGCCCTAAATCCCAATACGGCGGGGCGGCATTTCTCCTTATCAAAGCTTGGCATATGTTGAAATGCAGAGCCCGGTACCGAGTTGATTCTTGCCAGAGCTCCCTATATTGCAGTCCCGGAAAGAGAACTATCACCAGAAAATGGCAAGCTGTTCTATACCTAAAACCTAGGTTGAAGGTCGTATGCTGAGTATCTTCTGCAAGTCTTGCGCCTGATCTCCCTAACCTTGCTCTCGGCTCCTTCTTTATGGCTCATCGCTCACTCCTTTGGGTGTCAAGTTAATCCCGGAGTATCTATTAATAAATACCTTGACCCTGTCTCAAACACTCTGACGGAAAACAGCCATGGCAGCCTTGACTTTGCTTTTTTAGTGGGGCATAAAATTGAAGTAAAGTCC
>JASFOZ010000100.1:0-10650 GCA_050116255.1 Desulfarculaceae bacterium | reverse complement strand
AAGGTTCCATGACGGCAAAGGTCGTAGCCATCATTCAAGCCAGACTGAGCTCCAGCCGTCAGCCGGCCAAGGTCATGCTGGATCTATGCGGCAAGACCGTACTGCAAAGGGTTATTGACCGTGTCAGGCTGGCTTCCCGTGTTGACGAGATATGGGTGGCCACCAGCCAGGAAACCTGGGACGATATCGTGGCCTTTGCCGCCGAATCCTATGGCGTCAGTGTTTTTAGAGGCTCTTTGCTCGATGTCCTGGACCGGTTCGCCGGCGCGGCCCGGGCCGCCCAGGCGGATGTAATTGTGCGCTGCACCGCCGACAACCCCCTGCTGGAGTATCGTTTCATCGATCTGGGGGTGGAGCGTCTGCTAAATGAAAACTGGGAATATTTGGATTTCGATCAGATCCCCTATGGAGCCCATGTCTGGATAATGACCAGGCAGGCCTTGGAAAAGGCGCATAAAGAGGCCACCCAGGATTTTGACCGTGAACACGTATGCCCATACATCTTTAACAACCCCGGCAGATTCCGTATGCTGCGCTGGGACAACCCCATAGCTGCGCTGCGCAGACCCGACCTGAGAATAACCATAGACACCATGCAAGACTATTACCGGATGTTTCAGGTATTTAAGCACTTTTCCTCAGAAGCGGAGATCTCGTTGGAAAAGGTCATCTCCTTTTTGGACAGCAGAAGCGATTTGGCGGTAAGGGATGACCCCCGCACCTGATCCGGTCCTCTTCCGGGTGGCCGCGGGCGCCCAAAACGGCCTGGGGCACCTAACCCGCTGTTTGAGCCTTGCCGCCGCCCTAAAGGAAAGAGGGGCGGGCTGCATTATGGTCATGTCCGGGCCGGAACCCCGGATGGCGGACTTGGTTAAAAAATCCGGCGCCAGCCTGGAGGCCTTGCCTGCGGGCCTGAGCCCGGCCCAGGACTTGGCCGCCACCCAGGATTGTGCCCGCCGCGCGGGCGCAGGGGCGGCGGTGCTGGATGGCTACATTTTCAATCAAGAATATCTGGAAGGCCTGGACAGAACCCTGCCCACCCTGTGGCTGGATGACGGGGTGGTGCCCCTTAAGCCTTCCTGCCGGCTGGTGCTGAACCAAAACGCCTTTGCCGCCGAGGAGCAATACCAACCTCCCCGGCACACCAAACTTCTCTTAGGCCTGGACTATGTGCTGCTGCGGCCTCAATTCGCCCGGGCCCGGCAGGCGCTGCCAAGGCGCCACCCCCCCAGGACCCGCAGGCTGTTGATCAGCTTCGGCGGTGCCGACCCCAATGCCATGGCCGCCTATGCCTTGACAGCCCTGGAAGCCTGCCAGGGAGATTATCAGGTGCAAATGGTGTTGGGCTCCATGGACGGGCCCCGCCAGGCGGCTCAGAAAGCGGCAGACGCCAGCAGGCACCAGGTGGAGTGTTTGCTGGGGGTTGAAGATATGGCGGAGTTGATAGGGGGGGCTGATATGGCCCTGAGCGGCAGCGGAGTAACCGGTTACGAGATGCTCTGTCTGGGCCTGCCCATGGTGGTAGTCACTCCGGTGGACAATCAACTTCGCATCAGCCAGGAGCTGGAGCGCAGGAGTCTTATCCAGCATCTGGGTTGGTGGCAGGATGTTTCCCAGAGCCAAATAGCCTCGGCAGCGGATGACCTGGCCCAGGATGCCGATACCCGCAAGCGCCTTTCCGGGGCGGGCATGGCTGCGGTGGACGGCCTGGGGGCCGGACGGGTGGCCTCGGAGCTGTTGCAGATTATGGCTGAGTGAGATGAAGTTTGACCGGCCCATATTGATTACCGGCGCCAGCGGGCTCCTGGGGGGCATGTGCCTGTGGCGCTGGCGCAATCAGGCAAGTAAGTTGGCGGCCTTGGTGCGGGATGCTTCCCGTTTTCCCCAGGGGGCCTGGCCCGGAGTGCAGGTTGTCGCCGGAGACCTGTCGCAGCCGGAATCCTTGGGGGCGGCGGTGGAGACGGTGCGTCCGGCCTGGGTTCTGCATGGTGCGGCCTTGACCAACGTGGACGCCTGTCAGGAAAACCCTGCTGAGGCCAGGGCCCTCAACGCTGAGGCCAGCGGGGTGCTGGCCCGGGAATGCCGAAAGGCTGAGGCAGACCTGTGCTACATCTCCACAGATTCGGTGTATGCCAGGGGTGAGGGGCCCCATGCCGAGTCCGGTCAAGGTGGCGAACTGAGCACCTACGCTGCCAGCAAATTGGCCGGCGAGCAGGCTGTTTTGGCCGAGCATCCCAGGGCCCTGGTAATCCGCACCTGTATGTTCGGCTGGAACCAAAACCCGGCCCGCAGCAGCCTGGCCGAATGGATGGTGACCACCCTGCAAAAAGGGGAAGAGGTGCCTGGCTTTGAGGACGTGTATTTTTCACCCTTGTTCACCGCCCACTTGACCGGCTATCTTTTGCAGGCAATGGAGAAGGATTTACAGGGAGTCTACAATGTGGGTTCATCCGGCGGCTTGAGTAAATTCGAGTTCGGCCGGCTTCTGGCCCTGGGCATGGGCCTGAATCCTGATCTGGTCCGCCCGGTTTCCCAGAGCCAGGCCCGGTTGGCGGCGCCCAGGCCCGCAAGCCCGGTCATGGACAGCTCCCGCTTCTACCAGGCCTTGGGGACTGCCGCTCCTGAGGTGAAAGAGGAGATCACCTCCTTTTGGGAATGGAGGCGTGGCGATAAGTTGCGCGATTTTAGGCGCTTTGGAGGTTATGCATGAACAAGCGTTTTAAGATAGGCAACCGGGAGGTGGGCGAGGGTTGCCCTGCTTTGCTCATTGCCGAGATCGGCTCCAACTTTGATCAGGACCTTGACCGCGCCTACCGGCTCACCGACTTGGCCATGGAATCAGGGGCGGATGTGGTCAAGTTTCAGACTTTCCTGGCCGAGGCCCTGGTCAATCCCCGGGCCTTTGGCGCTATGAAGGACGGCTATCAGGCAAGCTGGGACAAGGACGTCTTTTCTGTATACCAGGACGCGGTATTCCCCCGGGAATGGCATGAAAAGCTGGCGCGCTATTGCGAGCAGGCCGGCACCATTTTTATGACCAGCGCCTATGACTTCGCCGGAGTGGACCTGGTGGCGGACCTGGGTGCACCGGCGCTCAAGATCGGTTCCGGCGACCTGACCTGGCACCAGATGCTCAGGTACCAGGCCTCCAAGGGCCTTCCCCTATTGCTGGCCTGCGGCGCCGCCACCATGGCCGAGACCACCGAGGCGGTGCAGGTGTTGGAGGAGGCGGGCTGCCAGGACCTGGTGCTGTTGCAGTGCGTGACCAACTATCCTGCTTCTTTCGACCATATCAACCTGAGGGCCATGGCCAACCTGGGCCGGACCATGGGGGTGCCCTACGGCTACAGCGACCATACCCCAGGCTCCACCGTGCCCCTGGGGGCGGTGGCCCTGGGCGGCTGTGTCATTGAAAAGCACTTTACCGATGACAAAACCCGCAAAGGCCCGGATCATCCCTTTGCCATGGACCCGGCTGACTTCAAGGCCATGTCCCAATCGGTCCGCGATCTGGAAAAGGCCCTGGGGGACGGAATCAAACGGGTCACTCCCGAGGAACGCGAAACCCGCATCATCATGCGCCGCTCCCTGTTCGCCGCCCGCGACCTCAAGGCCGGCCAGCGCATAACCGCTGATGACATCGTGGCCCTCCGGCCTCAACACGGAATACTGCCCGATCATCTGGAGGCAGTGGTGGGGCGCACCCTCATCAAGGATGTTGAGGCCCTGGCCCCCCTGACCTGGGAGCATTTCTAGGTACGCCGCTATGCAGGGGGACTCCACCAAACCCCGGGAAACCAAGGGCCCGCCAGGCCTGAGGGAGATCGGCATGCGCCTGTGGCTGGGGCTGGTCTTCACCCTGGCCGCCTCAATAATCCTTGGCCTGGTTTGGGACTTTGCCGGACTCCCCGACCGGCCCGGGGCCGGGGCCATGGCCGAGGCGGCCCGCCCCTGGGGCCTGCGGCTTTTTGTGGCCTGGGTTTGCCCGGGAGCCCTTTTCATCTCCAGCCTGTTCTTGGCCGCCATTATTAGGCTTGCGCCCCGCAGGGAGCATGAGCAGGCGGGGATTTTGTTGCGGCGGTCCCTGCGCATAGACGCCTTTACCTATCTTTTCCTGCCTGCCCTGATTCTTTTATGCCTGGCCTGGCCTTATCTGGAGAGGCCCTATTCCTGCCTGGGGCTTTTGTTTTTGGCCCTGATCCTGGCCAAGGCATTTGTATTTTTGAGCCTGGCCTGGCAGGGGTTTCTTTCGCCCCTGGTCCGGCCCGGTTCCGGCCTGGGCCTTAGAAGCCAAACCGCAGTCTTGCTGGCTGTGTGGGCGGTGCTGGGCCTGGGATCGGTCTGGGTCAATCAGGCGGTGTCCACGGCCAGCGATGAGGTGGGCTATCTGCTGATGACCCACAGCCTGGCAAATCAGGGAACCCAGAATCCGGCCCAGGCGGTCAAAGAAGGGGCCTACAAGGAGTTCTATTGGGGGCGTTGGAGCCCGGCCCTGGTGCAGACCCAGCGCATAGCCCGGTCCTGGCTGTTCCCGCCTCTTTTGACGCCGGCCTATGCCCTGGGGGGCAGACTGGGGATTTTGCTCATGTTCTGCGGCCTGATGGCCCTGCTGGCGGTGCAGCTGCTGGTCTGGCTGGAGGCCAACCATGTCCGGGCCGGACCGGCGGCGGCAGCAGTGGGCCTGGTGCTGGGTTCGGCGCCGGTGTTTTTCTTGAGCCAGCAGGCCTACCCCGATGTTCCGGTGATGCTTTTGTTTGTGGTGGGGCTGCGCCTGCTGGGGGCCCTGGACCGCCGGCCCTGGGCGGCCGGGGCGGGCCTAATGGCAATTGCCCTGGCCATTGCGGGGCTGAAGGTGCGCCTGGCATTGCTCAGCCTGGGACTCCTGGCCATGGCCATGATCCAGCTTGCCGCCCGGCGCTGGGGCTGGCGAAGGACTCTGAGTGCGGCCGTGGGGCTGTTTTTATGCCTGGCCCTGGCTCTATGGCTGGTGCCCATAGAATGGCTGCCTGTCCCCTTATACAAGCCCCTGGAGCTGGCCCTACACCAGCTGGGCCGGGCTGACCATTTTTGGCAACCGGCCTTGATATTCTTCAGGGGCCTGGCCGTGGACCAGAACTATGGGGTGCTTTTTGTAGCGCCCATTTTCCTGTTGGCCCTTGCCGGCATTCCCGCTGCCATGAGACGCAACCCTGTGGTTTGCGGGCAGGTGCTGCTGCCAATGGCCCTGTATCTGGCCGCCATGTGCCTGACCCGCTGGTTCCAGTGGTACGCCGGGTTCTCAGTGCCGGGCCGCTTTGCCGCCGTATTCCTGCCGGCCACGGCCCTGTTCTTGGGCCTCAGCCTCCAGGCCCTCAGCCGTCCCTGGCTGCGGCTTTTGGCCTGGCTGCCTGCGGTCTGGGGACTGGCCTACACCCTGTTGGGTCTGCTTCATGCCCAGCAGCGCTTTTCCCGGGCCGGGCTCAACCCCCTGGTGGCAAAGGCCCAGGATTATTTGGGGCTGGAGTTGCACCACCTGTTTCCCAGCACCTTTATCAAGTCTCCCGCCCTGGCCCCAACCTTGGTTGCGGGCTTTTTGGCCCTGGCAGGGCTGGCGGTTCTGGTCTGGCGTTTGGTGGATAAGAAGCCTTCAGGGGCAGGAGAGTTCGGGCGCCGGGACCTCTGGGCCTTCCCCCTGGCGGTGCTTATCCTAGGGGGTGGGCTGCTGGCTGCGGCCAAGATCTTTCCGCCCACTTTTATCGAGGCCGAACACATGCGCCCCCTGGGTGCCACCCTATGGACAGAGTACGCCTTCCCCGGATTTAAGCGGGGTATGGTCATGCTAAACGGCAAGGCGGTGCAGGGCAGGCTGCACTTCCCCGGGGGGCCGGTGCGGCTGCGGCTGTTGGGCATGGCCTATAAGGAGGGATCGCTCCAGATTAAGGTGGACGACAGGGTCTGGCATCAAGCCATGTCTGAAGGCCAAATGGAGGCGGATCTTGACCTGGGCCCCATCAGCCGGGGATACCACCGGATAGAGGTTTCCTGGTCATCCTGCCCCACCCGCGCCTGCCCCTTTTTACTGGACCGCCTGGAGGTGGTTCAAGAGCCCGATCCCAAGGCCTCCTCGTAAAGACTCAGATAGGCTTCTGCCATGGCCCGTAGGGAGTAGTGGTCTTCTATCCTCTGGCGGGCGGCGGCGCCCAAGGCCTTACGCTCATCCGGGGCCAGAGCCAAGAGCCTGCCCATGGCCCGGGATAGGGCCTGGGGATCGCCGGGGGGGACCACCTCTCCCGCCGGGCCCAGCAGCTCCCGGCAGTCGCCGGCATCGGTGGCGACCACGGGCAGGCCGGCGGCCATGGCCTCGGCCACCACGTTGGGAAAGCCCTCGCTGCGGGAGCTCAAGACGAACAGGTCAAGCGCCGCCAGCAGGCGGGGCACATCGTCCCTGAGCCCGAGGAGGTGAATGCGTCCGGCCAGGGGGGGTTGACGGCAGAGAGCCAAACCGGGATTGGCGGGCGTCATGCCCTGGCCGATGAGCATAAAATGCGCCTGGGGCGTCTCCCGGGCCGACAGGGCGGCAGCGGTCACAAAGCCCAGGGGGTCTTTCACCGGTTTGAAGTTGGCCACCTGACCCACCAGGAGGTCATCCTCACCAAGGCCCAGCTCGGCGCGCACCTGGGCCCGGGCCTCAGGATCGGGACGCAGCCGTTTGGTGTCAAAACCATTGGGTATGACCCGCATTCTTTCAGGGGCATAGCCCAGTCCCTGATGGTGAGTCAGTCCGGCCCGGGAGTTGGCCACCACCGCCGCCGGCCGGCGGGACAACCGGGCGCAGGTGCGCACCACCAGGCGCGTAAACAAAGACAAATCCAGGTCCGAGCAGCGCAGCCCCCATACCACCGGGGGCTTCCCGGTCCGTGAAGACGCCAACAGGCCCAAGAGGTCGGCGTGGTACATCCAGGTCTGGATCAACCGAGGCCTATGCTCCTCCAATATGGCGCCTAAACGCCTCAGCCCCAATCCCTGAACCAGGGCGCCCATTCCAGGCCGCAGGTCCAGGGTCTGGACCTGGGCTCCGGCCGCCTCCATGGTCGGGGCCAGGCTTCCCTTGGGCTCCAGGCTCACCACCAGGTTCTTGACTCCCTGGGGCTGGGTGTGGGCGATAAAACCCAGAAGTTGGGTCTCGGCCCCACCCATGCGGGTGGAGGTGATCACATGGCAGAGGTGAAGCGGCTCAGGCATGAATGTAATGGCAACTCCTTTATGGGAAAGTCGATCAACCGCTTAAATAAATCACCTGGAACCAGCCTCAAAACAGACCCAGCCCCAGAAGCTAGGTGCTGATCCGCTCTTCCAGGGAGAGAGCTATCTGGGGCAGCACCTGGCTGGCACTCTGCCTGAAAAAATAGTCCGAGATGTCGGACGTCAGGGGAGTGGGCTCCAGGTTGATCTCCACCACCTTGCCTCCCGCCTGCTTGGCCAGAATGGGCAGATGGGTGGCCGGGGCCACGGAGGCGCTGGTGCCCACCACTATCAGGACCTGGCAGATGCTGGCCGCTGACAAGGCGGCCCGGGCGGCCTGGTCTGGTATGGACTCGCCAAAGAAGATCACATCCGGCTTGATCAATCCGCCGCAGGGACAGCGGGGGGGTAGCGGCTCCAGTTCGACCTCCTCTTGGCTGAAGGCGCGGCTGCAATCCAGACAGCGCAGCCGCCGGCCGGACCCGTGAAACTCGACCACCGATTTACTGCCCGCGGCCTGGTGCAGGCCGTCTATGTTCTGAGTGACCACCATCCGCAACCTGGCCAACTCCTCCAGCCGGGCCAGGGCCTGATGGGCGGGGTTGGGCTGGGCCTTTTGCACTAGATCACCCATCTCCACCAGCATTTTCCAGACCTTGGCGGGATTGGCGCGAAAAGCCTGAATGGAGGCGTACTCCATGGGATCATAGCGCTCCCACAGGCCCTGGGCTCCGCGAAATGCAGGGATGCCGCTTTCCACGCTTATGCCGGCTCCGGTCAAGGCCACAATCTCAGAGGAACGGGCCAGAAGATCCGCCACTTCATCAACTTGGGCTCGCAACTCTTGAGGGTTCATGTTATATCCCCAGGCAGTGAAATGGTAGTGTGAGCGCTCAGTGTAACCTATCAGGAGAAACCGGACAGGACACAAGGAGACGAAAAATGGCAGACCCCGCTCCCGTGCCTCTGTTGGACCTTAAGGCCCAGTTTGCCGCCCTTAAAGACGAACTCATGCCCGTGGTTTCCGAGGTCTTCGCCGAACAAGGCTTTATCCTCGGCCCCCGGGTGGCCAAAATGGAGGAGGAGTTCGCCTCCTATCTGGGGGTCAAGCACGCCGTGGGCGTGTCATCGGGCAGCGACGCCCTTATCCTTTCCCTGATGGCCCTGGGCATTGGCCCCGGCGACGGCGTCATCACCACCCCGTTCACCTTCTTTGCCACCGCCGGCGCTGTGGTGCGCCTGGGGGCGGTGCCTCTATTCGCAGACATCGACCCTGACACCTATAACCTGGACCCTCAGCAGGTTGCCAGTCTACTGGAGCGCCAGGATCTGCCGGCTCCGGCCAAGGCCTTGATTCCGGTTCACCTCTTCGGCCAGCCCGCTGATATGGCCCCCTTAATGGAGCTGGCTCAGAACCACGGCCTATATGTGATCGAAGACGCGGCCCAGGCCATTGGCGCAGCATATCCCGATCCCGTCGGGGGATCAAGCCTGCAGGTGGGGGCCATGGGCCATACCGGCTGCTTCTCTTTCTTTCCTTCCAAAAACCTGGGGGCTGCCGGCGACGGGGGCCTGATCACCTGCATGGACGATGAGCTGGGGGCCAAGATCCGCTCCATGCGCACTCACGGCTCTCATCCCCAAGAGAAATACCGCCATCTCTATGTAGGGGGCAACTTCCGCCTGGACTCCCTGCAGGCGGCGGTGCTTTCGGTCAAGCTTAGACACCTGGAGGAGTGGTCCGCGGCCAGGCGCAAGAACGCCGCTGAGTACAATCGGCTATTCGCTGAATCGGGCCTGGTGGATAAAGGAATGGTGAGCACGCCCAAGCGGGTGTGGCCGGACCTGGAGCAGTCCCACATCTATAATCAGTATGTCATACGGGCCCAGGACCGCGACGGACTTATGGCCGCATTCAAGGAGGCCGGCATCGGTTTTGCGGTTTATTACCCCACCCCCATGCACCTGCTGGAGTGTTTTGCCTTTCTGGGCGGCAAGCCGGGAGACTTCCCCTTGGCGGAAAAGGCCAGCCAGGAGGTTCTGGCCCTGCCTGTTTACCCGGAGCTGACCCCGGACCAGCAACAGAGGGTGGTGCAGGTCATCCAGGATTTTTATTCCTAAGGCGGGGGGGTTAGCCCTTAAGACTGTGTAGGCGCCCCTGGGGTTTTGGCTCTAGCCAGGGCCAAAACCAGCCATATCCATACAAGATATGAAATACCCGGCAAATCAGCTGAAGTAGCGGCCTTGGTTGACCAGATCCACCAGCAGGGCCAAACCCTGCTCAAAATCCACCTCCACCTGGTAGCCCAAAATCTCCTTGGTCAATGAGATGTCAGCCAGGCTGAAGCGCACATCCCCGGTCCGGGCCGGGGAAAATTCAGGCTCTGCAGATTTCCCGGTCAGGCGGCACAGCATTTCTAAGAGCTCAAGCAGGTCATGGCTTTTGCCGCTGGCCACGTTGAAGACCTTCCCTGGAGCCTCGGCGGCAATGCAGGCGGCCAGGTTGGCTGAGACAACATTGCTGACATAGGTGAAGTCGCGGGACTGGCGGCCGTCGCCAAAGATGGGGGGCGGTTGTCCCTCTTTCAAACAGTGGAGGAACTTGGGGATGACCGCGGCATAGGGTGAGTCAGGGTCCTGGCGGGGCCCGAAGACATTGAAGTAGCGCAGACAGACCGTCTCCAGGCCATAGACTTGATAGAACACCCGGCAGTATTGCTCCATGGCCATTTTGGTCACCGCATAGGGGCTCATGGGCCGGGGATCCATGTCCTCCTTTTTGGGTGCGTCCTGGGGTTTGCGGTCGCCGTAGACCGAGGAGGAGCTGGCGCAGACCATCCGGCGCACCCCGGCCTCCTGGGCGGCCCGAAGCAGGTTGAGGGAGCCGGTGATATTCACCTGATGGGTGAAGATGGGGTCCTGAATGGAAAGGGGAACGCTGGGCCGGGCCGCCTGGTGCAAGACGTAATCCACGCCAGCCATGGCCTGGCGGCAGGTTTCCAGGTCTCTGATATCCCCCTCCAGGAAGGTGAGTTTGCCCGGGCCCTTTTCAGCCGGAGCCAGGTTTTCCTTTTTGCCCGAATAGAGGTTGTCCAGCACCAAGACCTCATCACCCTGCTTGGTCAAGGCCTCTGCCAGATGGGAGCCGATGAATCCCGCGCCGCCGGTGATCAGATATTTTGCCATTAAATAACGCTGCGCCTTTGCTTGCCGTTTGAGTTGCTCATAACACGCCGCCCCTAAAGGGGCACCTCTTGATACCGGCTGGGGGTTGGAGTGTCAAGCCCTGGCTGGCCGGGCTTGACTTGGGCGGCCAAAACCCCCTTAATGGTCAAGGCTGCAATATTACCCGCAAACACTGCCCACGAGGTCCAGTGCAGATGCCTCAGGATGAGTTCGCCTACGCCTTTACGATATTCACGCCCACCT
>JASFOZ010000099.1:0-10723 GCA_050116255.1 Desulfarculaceae bacterium | reverse complement strand
CAACATATATCACGCTCCACCCACAGGTAAAAGAAAAACCAGACCAGGCCCCAAATCAGTCCGTTGGCTGTAAAAAGTCCTCACCGCCGGTATACTTGCCAGCCATGACCAACACTAGCCGCACAAACCCGGTGGGATTCACCACCACCATTCCCGTGGAAGTGGTGTTGGCTGCGGGCTGCCGGCCGGTTGACCTTAACAATTGCTTCATAAACGACCCTGACCCCGGAGGCTTGATCCGAGAAGCCGAGGAGCTGGGTCTTTCGCGCACCCTCTGCGCCTGGATCAAGGGCATCTATGCCTGGGCCCTGGCCCACCCTGAGGTGGAGACCATCGTGGCCGTAACCCAGGGCGACTGCTCCAACACCCAGGCCTTGATGGAGCTTCTGACCATCGCCGGGCGCAGGGTGGTTCCTTTTGACTTCCCCCATGGCCGCGACGCCCAGATACTTGAGGCACAGATAGGGCGCCTGGCTAAACGCCTGGGTGCGGATGTATCCCGGGCAGAGGAGGTCCGCCGCGAGCTTGCCCCCTTACGCACTAAGCTGGCCCTATTGGACCAGATGACCTGGCAGGAGGGGCGGGTGGCAGGACATGAGAACCATCTCTGGCTGCTGGGCTCCAGCGACTTTGAAGGCGATCCTCAAGACTATCACCAGCGCCTGGGGGCTTTTCTGGACCAGGCCCGAAACCGCCCCCGCTCTGAGGCGCAGGTGCGCCTGGGCCTTTTGGGGGTGCCGCCCATAATGGACGATCTTCACCAGACCTTGGCGGAGCTGGGGGCGGCGGTGGTTTATAATGAGGTGCCGCGCCAGTTCGCCATGCTGCCCGGTGAAGACGGCGGCCCCCATAGCCTGGTGGAGCAATACCAAAGGTATACTTATCCCTATGATGTATTCGGCCGCATCCCTGATATAAAAAGAGAGTTAAAGCGGCGGCGGCTGCATGGCCTGGTGCACTACACCCAGTCTTTTTGCTTCCGCCAAATCCAGGACCTGGTGCTGCGTGAACGCCTACGCGTGCCCATGCTCACCCTGGAGGGAGACCGGGCCGGACCCCTGGACGCCCGCACCCGCATGCGCCTGGAGGCCTTTATTGACGTGCTGCGCTAGAAGGAGTGGCAAAAAGAGGGATTTTGAGTTAAACACCTAAAGTCGTCAGGTGATTATGGCCAAACCAAAAACCAATCCCCGCTGGCCCCAGCGTATCAGCGCCGGCCTGGACATGGGGTCCCGGGCGGTGAAGCTGGTGAAGGCCGGGCCAGAGGGTTTTATCGAGCGGCGCATCCTTGCGGCAGTGCCCTTTGTGCTCAGACTGCGCCAAAACGGGGGCATAGACCGCCAGGCCCTGGGCATTGAGGCGGATTGGCCCTTGGTGGTCACCGGCTATGGCCGGGCGGCCCTGCCCGCCCAGCCCGGGATCAGCGAGATCAGGGCCCATTTCCAGGGGGCCTTGGGCCAAACCGGGCTGGAGGACTTCACCCTGGTGGAGCTGGGCGGCCAAGACAGCAAGGTGATCCAAGTGGAGGGAGGCAGGGTCCTGGACTTTGTCACCAATGACCGCTGCGCCGCTGGCACCGGCCGCTATCTGGAGAACATGATCCGGCTTTTGGGCGTGGATATGGAACAACTTACCCAGGCCCGGGAGGCGCCGGTGGAGATAACCAACACCTGCGCCACCTTTGGCGAGACCGAAATCCTGGGCCGCTTGGTGGAAGGCGTGCCCTTGGCTCAGATTTTGGCCGGGATCAACTGGTCCGTGGCCAGGCGGGTGGCCCAGATGGTGAGGCGCCACCGGCCCAAACTAATTGTCTTTTGCGGCGGGGTGGCCCTAAACTCTGCTATCAGCGCCATGGTGGAAGAGATCTGCTCTTGTCCGGTGCTGGTGCCTCCTGAGCCCCAGCACAACGGCGCCTTGGGCTGCTGTTTGGAGACCAACCCCATTGTGCGTTAAGTTTCTCATTGATCAGAAAGGGATATTTAAATGAGCAAGCAAAAGGAAAACGAGGAGTTCCCCATTGATATAATCTTTGAGCCCGCCTTGAAAAAGGTCCGCTATCCCGGCTTTGACATGGACCTTTTGTCCATGGAGATTGTGGAAGAGGCCAAACTGGTTGACGGAAAGGCCATTATCAAGCTGCGGCCGGTGGCCGCTCCCCCTGAGGTGCGCGAGGAGCTGGAGAACGCCCTGGCCGCCGAGATAGGCCAGTTGCCCGGGGTCAAGGAGATGGAGATGATCCTGCCCGAACCACCCCAGGCCCAGGAACGTCCCGTCCCCAGGCCCATCCCCGGAGTCAAGTCCGTGGTTCCGGTGGCCTCGGGCAAGGGAGGTGTGGGCAAGTCCACGGTGGCGGTAAACCTGGCCCGGGGCCTGTTGGAGCAAGGCCTCAAGGTGGGTGTTTTGGACCTGGACCTGTACGGCCCTTCCATACCCGTGATGCTGGGCCTAAAAAACGTCCAGCCCACCAGCGAGGGGGATCTGTTGGCCCCGGTGGTGACCCAGGGCCTGAAGGCCCTTTCCATCGGATTATTGATCCCCGAGGGCAAGGCCCTGATCTGGCGCGGTCCCTTGATCAACAAGGCGGTGACCCAGCTTCTGCATGAAGTGGCCTGGGCGCCCTTGGACGTGCTGGTCCTGGATCTGCCTCCCGGCACCGGCGATGTGCAGATAAGCATGGCCCAGGAGGTGCCGATCACCGGCGCGGTGGTGGTGACCACTCCCCAGGACGTGGCCCTGGTGGACGCGGTCAAGGCGGTGGACATGTTCCGTTCCGTGGGGGCGCCGGTGCTGGGCATCGTGGAAAATATGAGCTACTTTATCTGCGACAACTGCGACAAGCGCCATGAGATATTCGGCCATGGCTCGGTGGAGCCGCTTTGTAAAAAACTGGGGGTGGATTACCTGGGCGAGCTGCCCTTGGACACCCAAGTGCGGGTTCTTTCGGACCAGGGGCAGTCAGCGGTCACGACTGATTCGGCCTCAGGCCGGGCCTATGCTGAGATGACCCGCAAGGTTGCAGAGAAAGTCGCCGGCCTGGCCGGCCTGGAGCTGAAAAAATGAGCGCCGGATTGGACCGCCAGCAGGTCGAGGCCGCCCTGGACCAGGCGCGGCCCGAACTTAAAAAGCACGGAGGCAATGTGCAGCTGTTGGGGGTTAGCCCTGAGGGGGTGGTGCTGGTGCGTCTCACCGGCGCCTGCAGCGGCTGCCAGTACGCCTCCGCCACCCTGCACAATGTCATTGAAAAGGCACTCAAGGAAAAACTGCCCCAGATCACCCGGGTGGAGGCCATGCTCTGAGATAATCAACGCAGGGGATAAGCCATGAAAAAATGCCTCTACCCGGTCATACTGCTTTGCCTGTGTCTTTGGGGAGGTCCTGTCTGGGCCTGCACCGGGGTGGTCGCCACCGGCGATGGGCAAGTGCTGGTGGGCAATAATGAGGATTGGGTGAATCCGCGCACCAAGGTTTGGTTTGTCAGTCCGGCTCATGGCCGCTATGGAAGTGTGGTCTTTGGTTTTGATAATTACTGGTACCAGGGCGGCATGAATCAGAAAGGGCTTTTTTTTGACGGCTTCGGCCTAAAGCCTAAGGAGGTGACCGGGCAGCAAGGCAAGCCCCGTTTCAAAGGCAATCTGCTCAAAGAAATTATGGCCACCTGCGCCACGGTGGAGGAGGCCCTGGCCCTGCTTGCCAAATACAACCTGCATTTCATGGACAGATTTCAGTTGTTCATGGCCGATGCCCATGGCGATGCCGCCATAGTCGAGGCTGATGCCGTGATTCCTAAAAAAGGCAGGTACCAGGTGGTGACCAACTTCCGCCAATCCAGCACCAAGCCCGAGGATATATCCTGCCCGCGTTTTGACATTGCCAGCAGCATGCTGGAGAAATGCAGCAAGGTGTCGGTTCCCTGTCTGCGCCGAATTTTGGCGGCCACCCACCAGGAAGGCATCACCCCCACCCTTTATTCCAATATCTACGACCTCAAGGCCAAACGGGTCTATGTCTACAACTTCCACAACTTTCAAGACGAGGTTGTAATCGATCTGGAAGCGGAGCTAAAAAAGAGGCCCCGGGCTATGGACCTGCCCTCTTTATTCAAGCCTAATTACGCGGCCCAGGTTTTTTTGGAGCGGTTCACCAAGCTGAAAAAGAAATACCGGCACTCTTCACCTGATTTTGAGGTTAGTTACCCCGGCATCTATAAGACCGGAGAGCCCCCGGACCCCAGCCAGGTTTTCCTGGCCCATAACTCCAGCCCCTACCACAAAACGCCGTTGCTTACCGTCTCGGTCACTCCCAGACCAGAGGGCATGCCCCTCTCCCAGGCGGGCAGTACGGCATATGCCAAGGTAGTAAAACGCTTCGGAGACCGGGTGAAGGTGCTGTCCAACCGCCCGGTAGAGCTATCCGGTAATATAGAGGCTTATGAGACCAGGATCGCCTGGCGTTGGAAGGGTAAAATAGAATTGAAGAGTCTGGTGCTTTCGGTCTTCCGGAAGGGCAAGCTTATAAGCGTGGCCCTGCACAACGACGGCGATATAGATTATTTAAAACACATACCCTATAGCCTGCGCTTCAAATAGACAGCGGGCTACACCCGGCGGGCCCGCTTATTTTTTAAACTTGAGGTGACTTTGCCCACACACCACCACAGGCCGGTATTGGTGACCGGCGCCACTGGATACGTGGGCGGCCGCCTGGTTCCCAGGCTGTTGCAGGCCGGCCACCGGGTGCGGGCCATGGCGCGCACCATTACCAAGGCCGCCGCCCGCCCCTGGGCCAACCATCCCATGGTGGAGATCGTTCAAGGCGATGTCCTAAATCCCGGTTCACTTGCCCGGGCTGTGGGCGGATGTTGGGCCGCCTATTACCTGGTCCATTCCATGAATCCGTCCACCCAAGACTTTGCCCAAAGCGACCGCCAGGCAGCCCAGAACATGGTCAGGGCCGCCTCCAGGGCCGATCTGGACCGCATCATCTATCTGGGAGGACTGATCCCCCCGGGCCAGAAGATGAGCCATCACCTGGAGTCCCGGGCGGAGGTGGGCAGGATACTCCAGGCCGGGCCTGTGCCCACAACGTTCTTGCGGGCAGCCATGATCCTGGGTTCAGGCAGCGCCTCTTTTGAAATCCTGCGTTATCTGGTCGAGCGCCTGCCGCTGATGGTGACCCCCAAATGGGTGCGCTCCCGGGTCCAGCCCATCTGCATCAGAAACGTATTAAACTACCTGGCCGATTGCCTGGAGTACGACCAGGTCAAGGGCCAGACCTTTGACATATGCGGACCGGATATCTTGACCTATGAGGAGCTTTTTCAAATATACGCCCAAGAGGCGGGCCTGCCTCGCCGCCGCATCATACCGGTGCCCATCCTCTCCCCCCGCCTCAGCTCCTACTGGATTCATCTGGTCACCCCGGTGCACTCCTCAATTGCCCAGCCCCTGGCCGAAGGGCTCAGCAACACCGTGGTCTGCACTGAAAACCGCATCCGCAAGATCATGCCCCAAGACCTGCTGGACTGCCGCCGCACCATCCGCCGCATCCTGGAAAAACGGCAGCAGCAGATCGTGGAGACCTGTTGGACCGACGCCGGTCCCTTGCTGCCGCCGGAGTGGGTGCAAAGCGGCGATGTCAAGTATGCCGGCGGCACCGTTATCCTAAAGGCCTTCCGCATCGTCCTGCACGCCACCCCCCAGGAGGTATGGGAGCCGGTGGTGCGCATCGGCGGTGAGACCGGCTGGTACTTTGCCGATTTCCTCTGGCGCCTGCGGGGCTGGCTGGACAAATTCTTCGGCGGCATCAGCCTGGGCCGGGGCCGCAGGCACCCCCGGGAGCTGGCTGTGGGCGATGCCTTGGACTTCTGGCGGGTGCTGGAGGTCCGGGAGCCCAAGCGCCTGCTTTTGGTGGGGGATCTAAAGGCCCCGGGCGATGCGGTGATGGATTTCCGGGTGCTGCCCTTGGATGAAGACCGCACTGAGCTGCAGATGATCGGCCGTTTTCTGCCCAAGGGCCTGTGGGGGCTGGTTTATTGGTATGCCCTGTATCCCTTTCACGCCTGGGTGTACCGGGGGGTCTTGAAGAACCTGGCCCGGCGCATAAACCGGCCGGTGGAGAGGGGGCCGGAGTCTTTTAAGCCCGAGTCTTTTGAGCCCTGCTCGCTTTAGGCCGGGGGATTAGGTCATGTTGATGATTGCGCCCCAGGGCCTGCGTACTTGGCCAGGTACTCCGTGACCCTGAGCTTGCGGGCGGTGTTGCGCGAGCTCATATAGCGTACCTTGCCCAAGACCGGCCGTTGCGGCCCCCAGGCGCGGTCAAAGCGCCCCAAACACCAAAAGATGCCGGAATAAGAGTTGGGGTCCCGCCCGTCCAGGGCGTAGCGGTTGTTCAATTCGATCATTATGGCCAGGGCCTGCCCGGGTGTGCGGCTCCATTGCAAAATCTTTTTTCCCCAGAGCATGCGCAGATAGTTGTGCATGATGCCCTCTTGTAAAAGCTGATTCTGGGCCGCGTTCCATAAGGGGTCATGGGTTTGGGCCTGTTTAAAGTCTTCCAGGTCATACAGATGCTCTCTGGGATCAGACACATGCTCCGCCAGGGTCTCCTGGGCCCACAGGGGCAGGGATTCATACTGGTCATAGTCCGGGCGATGCCAACAGAATACATAGCCCAGCTCCCGCCAGGTGACCAATTGATCCAAAAAGGCCTCAGCCGGGGCGCTCATGCCCCACCAGCCCTGGCGCTGTCCCCGGGTGCGCTGGCTCAGGCGAAAGGGCATCCAGCCTTGGTTGCGGACCAATTCCTCAAACACCTGATGGGGTGATATCTGCCCAAAATGCAGATAAGGGGAAAGGCCACTGGTTACCAAGGCTGAGGGCTGGTTGCGGTCTTCATATTGCTCCAATTTATGGGCAAGGAATTCAGTCAGGGCCGTTTCCGCCGCCCCTGAGCCGCCTTTCAGGGATACATACTGCACGGAATGATCCAGGGGCAGGCGGTCCAGGAATCCCGAACCTCCTGTTAGCATTGCAGCCGGGGTTGGCGGCCATTTGCGGGTGATCTCCCGGGGCAGGCTGGGCGGCGTCTTCAGGGGCGCGCCCTGCAAGGGGTCGGGCACGGGAGGATGGTTCAGGTGCTCGGGCAGGTCTTTCTGAAGATAGCGCCTAAAGGAATAGGCGGTGGTAAAGGCCTTTTCCGTTGCCCCTAAAGGCATAAGACCGCAAGAATCGATGGCCTCCATACGCACCTTGACCTGGGCGGCGGCGCTCTTTTGCATGCGGGGGATAAAAAAACAGGGAAACTCGTCCGTGACCACCAGGCATGATTGGCTGGCCAAGGCTGCCAGCAGCCCTTTGCCTTGGCCCGGTGCTTCCTCCACATAGGGAAAGTAACGCACCGGATGTCGGGCCAGGCGCAGGGCATTGTCAGCCATGCCCTGCATGATGAACCCGTGCAGCCGCTCTGAGGCCCACTGATACCCCACCCGCAGGGCCTCCAGGATTAAGAGCGGCCTGTCCATCTCCAAAGCCAGCTCCACCGCCCTTTGCAGGCCAAAGTTATAGCCTACCCGCCGGGTCGCCACCATCCAGTACAGCACATACCTGCCTTTGGGGTTGACCCCGGCCCGGTTCAAGGCCCTTATCCGGATTTCAGGAACCTGAGGCATGCCTCACTCTCCTGAGCCCTCCCTGAGTTGTCTACTTTCCAGTGACAACCAGGCACTTTAATAAACGTAAAGCTGTTATGATTAATTATGAGGAATTCCTGATCCAGGAGAAACTCCCTTGCCAAAATATCCCAAGCCCCGGGTGGTGGTCAGCAAATGCCTGGGTTTTGCCGCCTGCCGCTGGAATGGCGAGACCATAAGCGACGCCTTTGTGACCAAGCTGGGTACTTGGGTGGATTATGTGCCCATATGCCCGGAGATGGAGATCGGCCTGGGCGTGCCCCGGGACCCCATACGCCTGGTGGAGAACAAGGGCCGGGTGAGTCTGCTTCAGCCTGCCACCGGCCGGGATTGCACCAGGGACATGCAAAAATTCTGCGATGATTTTCTGGGCTCGCTCAGAGAGGTGGATGGTTTTGTATTAAAGGGCCGCTCGCCCTCTTGCGGGCCTGTGGATGTGAAAATCTACTCCAGCCTGGCCAAGGGCGCCTCTTCGCGCCGGGGCGCAGGGATGTTCGGGGCTTCGGTGCAGCAGGCCTTTGCCGGGGCGGCAGTGGAGCATGAGGGCCGGGTGCGCAATTTTCAGATCCGGGAGCACTTCCTGACCAAGCTCTTCACCCTGGCCCGGTTTGGGCAGGTCCTAAGATCCGGCTCCATGGCTGAGCTGGTGAAGTTCCAGGCCGCGCATAAGCTTCTTTTCATGGCCTACAACCAAGACCAGATGCGGAGTCTGGGCCGCATAGTTGCCAATCCCCAAAAAGCCAAGACAGCCCAGGTGCTGAGTGATTACCAGGCAGGCCTGGCCCGCCTTCTGGCCCGGGGGCCCAAGTACACCGCCAACATCAACGTGCTCATGCACGGCCTGGGGTATTTCAAGAAAAGCCTAAACGCCAAGGAAAAGGCCTATTTCTTGGACCAAATGGAGCAATACCGCCAGGGCAAGATCCCTTTGAGCGCCATGCAGACCCTGTTGCGCGCCTGGATAGTGCGCTTTGACAACGAGTACCTGGAGGGGCAGGCCTTTTTTGCGCCCTATCCCCCGGACCTGGTTTCAATAAGCGATTCCGGCAAGGGGCGTGACTACTAATGGCCAAAGGAGCCAGACCTTACATGCTTGAGACCATGCGGCAGATGATAGAGGACAGTGACCTGTGCGTGCTGGCCACCACCGGCCCAGAGGGGCCCCATTGCTCGCTCATGGCCTATCTGGCTGACCTGGAACATGACCGCCTTTTTCTGATAACCAGCAAAAACACCCGAAAGTATCAAAACCTGCAAAAACAGCCCCTGGTGAGCCTCCTCATCGATGACCGCGAATATACAGACTCCTCCACCCGGGAGCAGGTGTGCTCCTTGATAATAAAGGGAAAGGTAAGTGTCCTTGCCCAAGGCCCTGACAAGGACGAGGTTATGGCCCGTTTTGCTGTGGAGCGGCCTCATCTGGAACCGATACTTTCAGACCCGGCCGTGGAGCTGCTTGCGGTTAGGATTCGCAGCCTGCAACTGCTCGACGGCGTCAGGGACGCGCAATACGTGGAGATTAACTGAGGTCAAACCGGCTGCTGTGGGGTGTCAGTGCTTGACCATCAAGGCCTGCACCGCCTGCTCCAGGCCGTCCACGGTCAGGGGGAACATGGGGAAAAGCTTGGAGATGGTCCGGATGGTGGGGTGTATCCAGGCCCTTTCCGGCATGGGGTTCAGCCAAACGCAGTAGCGGAAATGGTCGCCTATGCGTTTCAGCCACTCAATGCCGGTGCTCTCATTGTGGTAATAGTAGTCTATGGCCCCGCCTACGTTGAACAGCTCCGAGGGGGCCATATAGGCGTCGCCCACCATTATCACCTTGTAGTCCGGAGACAGGTTTTTGATAAGCCCTGAGGTGGGCTCGGACTCAGAGGTGTATATATCCGAAAAAACATCCTGATAAATGCAGTTGTGAAAATAATAGGATTTTAGAGACCGGAAGTGGGTCATCTGGTGGGCGGCGGAAAAGAGGCGGTTCACCAGGGAGGCATAGGGGCTCATGGAGCCGCCCGAGTCCATGAGCAAAAGCACCTTGACCTTATTCTTGCGCTCCCGGGCAAAGACCAGCTCTATCTCGCCCGCCTCGCGGCAGGTCTTGTCTATGGTTGCCTCCAGGTCCAGCTCATCCTCCGGGCCTTCGCGGGCGAACTGGCGCAGCCGCTTTAAGGCCACCTTGATCTGGCGCACGTCCAGGGTGATGTCGGTGCGGTAGTTGCGGAAGCGCCGGGCCGCGGCGATCTGCACCGCCCTCCCTCCCCCTCCGGGTCCGCCGATGCGGATGCCGGCAGGGTGGGCGCCGGAGTGGCCAAAGGGGCTGGTGCCGCCGGTGCCGATCCATTTGCCCCCGCCGTCGTGGCGCTCGGTCTGCTCCTGCAGCCGCTTTTCCAGCTCCTCCCGCAGCCTTTCCAGGTCCCACTGCTTGAGCTTGGCCAGCTCCTCCTCGGGCAGCTCCAGGCGGTTTATGGGGTCAGCCAGCCAGTCCAGGATCTCGTCGCGTATCTGGGCCGGCATCTCCGCGTCTTTGAACACATGGGCAAAGGCCTGGTCGAACTGGTCGTAAAAGGTCTCAGACTTTATCAGCACCGCCCGGGCCAGATAATAGAAGGAGGTGAGGCTGGAGTGGGCGTGGCCCTGATCCAGGGCCTGCATCAAGGTCATCCACTCGGTCACAGACACCGGCACCTTAAGCTGACGCAGGGTATAGAAAAGATCCAAGAACATAACCCGCCCCGCCTCAGTTCGGCCCCAGGGCCATCTTGAAAAATTTGGTATCCACGCTCATCACCGGAAAGGCAGCCGGTAAATCCGTTTTGTCTATCTCAATAAATCCGTTTTTGGCATAAAACCGGTGCGCCGCCAAAAAGAAGGGAGTGGTTCCCAGATATATCTCCCGGACCCTCTGCTCCCGGGCCCAGGCCAGCAGTTGCTGCAGCAGCCTGGCGGCAATACCCTGGGACGAGCCCCGGTACTCCTTTTTCACGAACATCTTGCGCAGGGCGGCCTGGTCATTACCTATGTCCAGAAGGGCCACGG
>JASFOZ010000098.1:0-10793 GCA_050116255.1 Desulfarculaceae bacterium | reverse complement strand
TACACATTTTTACTGAAGCCGGCCAAGGGGCCGGTCATGAGGTCCGAAACCTGGGGGTTTTCCAGCACCGCCGTCACTTGGGGCACTTCACCCAGGCACAACAGGCTCAGGCCCCCCTGGGGATTCAGGGTCAGGGCGGACCGGGGCTGGAAGACTTGGGCGGGAAGGGAGGCCAGCAGGCAACTAACAAAGCCGGACTTGGTGTCCGCTGCCCTGGCCTTGCTTATGGGGCCGAGCAGGTCTCCGTCGCCGAACAGCCCTAATTGTTCCGGCAAGGGGGCAGGGCAGGACAGGGACAGGCCCGAGGCGTGATGAAAGGCCGGGCCGCCGATGACCTCCACCACCGCCCGTATGCCCACTTCCCGGGCTCCTATGCGGCTTCCTTTGGCCGCCAGGGCGGCGGAGCGGTCCTTAAAGGCGGCGAAATCAAGGGGAAGGGGGCTCACGGCCAGGAGCAAAGCCAACCCCGCCGCCAGCAGGGCCAGAAAAAGCCGGGCTCTTCCTTTATTGGCCGCTGCTTGGGCGATGAAGCCGAACAGGATCAGCCCTACTCCAGGGTACAAGGCCTGTTGCGGAAGCAGATAGGCCAGAGACAAGGCGGCGATAAGGCAGCCGGCGCCCGAGCCGGCCAGGTTGAGGCCATAGGCCAGCCGGGGACGGGGCGCTCTCGCCAGCACCAGCGCGATGTGGGCTGCGGCCGTAAGGAAGGGAATGATCAAGAGGACGCAGACTAGGCTGAGTTCCAGCCAGGCCCGGCCGGACCAGGCCAGGCTCAAGGGCTCCAATTTTAGGGCCAGCACTCCCAGGTAGGCCAGCACCGTGGTCAGGGCCGCGCTCAGGGCGGTGGACATCAGGGCAACGGGCATCCATTTTTCAAGACGGGGCATGGCCAAGGCCAGCAAGCTGCCGGCACAACCGAAACCGGTCAGGGCCAAGGCAATGAGCAGGGAAGAGAAATGATGCCAGAAGCTGACCGCAAAGATGCGAGTCAGGACCACTTCAATGGATAGGGCCCCGGCTGAAACCAGGAATATTGACACATAATCATGCCCTTGCCGGCGCAGCATGAGCATAGTCTAAGCCCGGCGGCGGTTTTTTGGGGAAAAAATACTTTTAAGTACGGGAGTGGTGACAAACTGACGGAGGCAGCCGGGGATTTAGTCTGTCCCCGCCCTATGGGCAGAGTCTTGGTAAAAAAAGATGTTATAGCGGGTTTATAATTCGGCCCTAGGTCAAGCCGCCCAGGAAATTCCTCTCCTGAGAAGGCCCCTTGGCCAAGACCTCAATTTTTTTGCTCCAGAGCTTGAGTGAGCTGAGGTCGTTGAAAAACTCCAGATCCACGCCCATTTCCAAGGGATAGATGGGGTCCATGGTCTGTCCCATCCAGCGGATGGTCCCTTGGGCCTCCACAAAAGGCTGCCCGGCCAGAGGGTAAAGGCGCAGGTTCACTGCTTCCCCCACTTGCAGACTTCCTGGTTTGTCAAGTTTAACATTCACGCCCCAGGAGCTGATGTCTTTGGTCTGGCCCAGTAAACACATAACCGGTTCCCTCTCTGAAACCGGCGCCATGGCTTCACGAACCATCACTGGCTGAGATAAAGAGTGACGGCATGATTGTCTTCTCTCGCGTCCTTCCATGATGCCCTGTCGCACATCCATGTGATCTCCTTTTGTTCATTTCTCTAAATTGACATCGGCACCATGGTCAGCTTTCTTGAATCGATTAAGAGGGAATCCTGAATGGCCTGAGGCGCAACAAGGAGCCGTTGTGTAGCGAGGCGCTGCTGTGCTAGGCTTCTCCCTGGGGAAAGATTTCTAGATTATTGACAACCCGGACTTCACAACGGCTGTCTTTCCTAATATGGGCAGGCGGTGAAAACCCAGGTATCCGATTCCGAAAGAGGCCTGGGCGATGGCCTCTGTTGTGACTTCTGCATGACACGTTTCTGAGATCTCCGTTCCGGTTCGCTCTCGACTCCTCTTATTACGACTAGATTGAATCACCGCTGCCTCTTTTTAAAAGAGCTGCTTCTTAAAAAGGGCATGCCAAAGTACGTGATCAAAGGCTGGCCTTCACCAGCTTTGGGGCATGCCTGGCCCTGTTTCGGTCAGGAGCAGCGTTAATAAAGACTGACTGAACGAAGTGAAAGGGAGGGAAACATGTCAAGATTTTCAAGGATTGTCTTGGCGGCTTTTTTTATGGGGGCTCTGGTGGCGGGATTGTGCCTGCCGGCTGCCGGGGCTGAGGTCAAATTGACTTATTCCTGCTTCTTTCCACCCACCCACATTCAGTCCAAGTTAGCCGACGCCTGGGGCAAAGAGGTCGAAAAACGGACCGGCGGCAAGGTCAAGATCGAGTACTATCCCGGACAGACTCTGACCAAGGCCAAACAGGTCTACGACGGCGTGGTAAAAGGCCTTTCCGACATCGGTTTCTGCCTTTTCGGTTACACTCGGGGCCGTTTCCCCCTGATGGAGGTGGTTGACCTGCCCATGGGCTACCCAAGCGGCAAAATAGCCACAAAAGTGGCCAATGCGGTCTATGAGAAGTTTAAACCCAAAGAGCTAAGCGATGTACAGGTTATGTATGTGCACGCCCATGGGCCCGGCATTTTGCACACCAAGACTAAGCCGGTGAAGACCATGGCTGACCTCAAGGGACTGAAGATACGCTCCCACGGCACCACCGCCAAAGTGGTCAAGGCCTTGGGCGGGACCCCGGTGGCTATGCCCATGCCTGAGCTGTATCAATCCCTGCAAAGGGGGGTGGTGGACGGCGCTTTGTACCCCCTGGAGGTCAACAAGGGCTGGAAGATGGCAGAAGTGGTGAAGTACTGCACCCAAAATTATGCCAACGCCTATACCACCACGTTCTTCGTAGTGATGAACAAAGGGAAATGGGCATCCTTGCCCGCTGAGGTAAAGAAGACCATCGTCCAGATCAACAAGGAATGGATACCCAAACACGGCGCGGCCTGGGATTCCAGCGACGAAGAGGGCCGCAAGCACATGGAGGCCAAGGGCCGCAAGTTTATCAAGCTATCCGCCGAGGAATCGGCCAAGTGGAAGAAGGCCACCAATCCGGTTCTGGGTGAGTATGTCAAGGCCGCAGCAGCCAAGGGGGTGCCGGCCCAGGCTGCTTTGGACTACACCGCCAAGGTGTTGGAGGAATACAGCAAGTAAGCCTCAGGGTGTTATCCGGGGGACGGCCTTGGCCTCCCCCGGATCTAGTTGAGGAGGGCTTTGGTGAATCAATGGCAGCCGATTATAAGACACCTGGTGGCCGCGCTTAAATACCTGGGGGGCGCCGCCCTGGTGGGTATGATGGTCATAACCTGCATTGACGTGGTTTTTCGCTACTTCGGCCGCCCCATTTTCGGTGCGGTGGAGATAGTGAGCTTCATGGCCACCATTGTGCTCGCCTGTGCCATGCCCCAGACCCACCAGGAACAGGGGCATGTGGGTGTGGATCTTTGGGTGCGCAGGCTGACCCGGCCTACCCGAAACCTGATTGACGCGCTGACCGCCCTGCTAAGCACGATTCTTTTCGGTTTGGTTTCCTGGCGAATGTATCTCTATGCCGCCACCATGGAGAAATCGGGCGAGGTCTCCATGAGCCTTGAATTCCCCTTTTACATTTTGGTCTATGTGGTGGCGGTGGCTTTCAGTGTGTTAGGCCTGGTGATCTTCTCTGATTTTTTAACCAAAGCGGGCAAGGTATTTGAAAAATGAGCCCCACCTTGATCGGTGTTATTGGAATCATTGTCCTGATTCTGATGTTTTTCACCAGGATGCCGGTGGCCTATGTCATGACCCTGATCGGCTTTTTGGGGTTTAGCCTGCTCAGGACCTGGGACGCGGGCCTCATCCTGTTGGCGCGGGACTTTTACGATGTGTATTCGTCCTACGGCCTTACCATTATTCCCTTGTTTATCTTCATGGGCCAGATCGCCTTCAATGCCGGCATCAGCAGCCGCCTTTATGACTCGGCCTATAAATTCGTGGGCTCCAGCACCGGCGGCCTGGCCACGGCCACGGTCTGCGCCTGCACCGCTTTTGGCGCGGTCTGCGGTTCCTCGCCGGCCACCGCCGCCACCATGGCCACGGTGGGGCTGCCGGAGATGAAACGCTATGGCTACGGCAACAAGCTGGCCGCCGGTTCAGTGGCTTCAGGAGGCGGACTGGGCATGCTTATGCCTCCCAGTGTGGTGTTGATCGTTTACGGCATCCTCACCGAGCAATCCATAGGCAAGCTGTTTGTGGCCGGCGTCATTCCCGCCGTTTTCATGACAATCCTTTTCGCCTTGGCGGTGCGGGCATACTGCCATTTCCATCCTGAAGAAGGGCCTGTTTGCGAAAGCTGCACCTGGAGAGAGCGCATCAACTCCCTCACCGGCACCCTGGAGACTATGGCCGTCTTTCTGCTGGTGATGGGGGGGTTGTTCACAGGCCTTTTCACCCCCACCGAGGCCGGGGCCGTGGGGGCGGCCAGTGTTATTTTGGTGGCCATGTTCAGGCGCCAGCTAAACTGGGAGGGTTTTAAGCAGTCAATATTTCAAACCCTGCGCACCTCCTGCATGGTGCTGTTGTTGGTGGCGGGTGCGGTGGTTTTCGGGCATTTTTTGGCCATCACCCGCATACCCTTTAACGTGGCCGAATGGGTATCAGAGCTGGCCCTGCCCAATTACATGATCATAGGGCTGATCGTATTGGTATATCTCATCGGGGGATGCTTTATTGACGCCTTGGCCCTTATCATGTTGACCATCCCCATCTTTTATCCCATCGTAACCGAGATGGGCTACGACCCCATTTGGTTCGGGGTTATTATAGTCTTGGTGACCCAGATGGGCGTAATCACACCGCCGGTGGGAATCAACGTTTACGTGGTGAGCGGTATTGACCGGGATATTCCCCTGGAGGATATTTTCCGGGGCGTAACGCCTTTTTTGCTGGCCTTGATAGTTGGAACTGCATTCTTGGTGCTTTTCCCCCAGATCGTGCTCTGGCTGCCCAACCTAATGTACTGAGAGCGTTGCGCGGGGGCGTCCTGCCCCTGTTGCAGTCTCGGCTTGGCAAAAGCCGAGTTCCTCCCAGCAAGCCTAGCTTTCTAGCTTTAGAGAATAAGGTGGCAGCCTGTAGGGTGCTCAAGGTGATGGCCGTGTCGCGTCCGGGTATGCTGGTTAGCCTGTGGGCTTCTTCCAGGCGTCCAAGGCCTGCCAGCGGCGGCGTTCCAGATCGTGGGCCTGGCTTAGCTCCACAGCCTCAAAATTGACCTCCCCGCCGTCAGGCACCTGGGCCAGGGCGTCGATATCACAGGAGATGACGCAGGCGATTTTGGTGTAGCCGCCGGTGGTGCCCCGTTCACAGAGAAGAATAACCGGCTGGCCTTGCCCTGGAACCTGGACCGCGCCCAGGGGGGTGGCCTCGCTTACCACGATGGGGCCCTGACTGTGCTCGATGGTTGGGCCTTGCAGGCGGTAGCCCATACGGTTGGAGGCCGGCGTCACCCGGTACACGCTGTTGAGAAAGGTTTGGATTCCCTCGTCCCTAAAGCGGTCCTCATGCGGGCCCATGATCACGCGCATGGTCCTGGGACCGTCTGGGGCAAGACTTAATTCAGGAGGCAGGCTATGGGGTGCGCTGGGTTCCCGGCTTTTCTCTTTCTGATGGATAATGTCGCCTTTTTGCAGGGCGCGCCCTTTAAACCCGCCGAAACCGGCATATATGTAGGTGGAATCGCTGCCCAGGACAGGCGGAACCGAGATGCCGCCGGGCAGGCCCAGATATGACCTGACCCCCCGGCGGCGGAGGCCAAAGGACAAGACCTGTCCTTTCTGCGCCTGGTAACAGGCCCCGGGCCTAAGGGCGGTTTCATCCAAAGTGGCGGAAAGGTCGGCTCCGGTGAGGCTGAACCAGGTTGAGTCCAAAAAACGCAGCTTGGGCCCGGCCAGGGTTATTTCCAGGCCTGCGGCGTTACTCTGGTTATGCAGCAGGCGGTTGGCCGCAACCAGAGACCAGGTGTCCATGGCCCCGCTTTCGGCGATGCCCAGGGACTGATAGCCGAAACGGCCGCAATCCTGCACCGAGGTGAGGACGCCTGGTTTCAGGACTTCCAGTATAGGGGTGCCTGAGGCTTTATCCTTCAAGGCGGACCTCCACCCCTTGCATCAGCTCCTGGCATTGCGAGGCCAAGGCCTCGAATTCAGCGGGAGTGATGGCTCGGAACCAGACCCGGTCGCCGGGCTTAAACAGGGTCAGCTCCGGATGATCGATCTGAAAGAGACGGACCGGGGTGCGGCCTATGATACGCATGCCTCCGGGAGTGGCCCGGGGATAGATGACGGTCTGGCCCACGCTTATGGCCACAGCGCCGGTGGGGGTGTGGGTGCGGGGGGCCTCCATCAAGGGGACATGCAGGCTGGGCTGCAGGGGGCCGATAAAGGGGCAGCCGGGAGTGAAGCCCAGCTGAAACACCTGATAAGGTGCGGCGGTGTGTTGGGATATGGCTTGGGGGGCGGTCAGGGAGGTGTGTTCACAGATATAGTCCATATCCGGTGCGTAGGGCTCCTCATAACAGACCGGCACCATCAAAAGGCGGCCAGAGACCTCCACTTCAGGGGCGGCCAAGGCCTCCTGGGCCAGGGCGTCAAGGCTTCTGCTGAATTCATCCAGAATCACTTCCTGGGGATCGTACATTACTGTAAGGGATGCATAGGTGGGCACCATTTCAGTGATTCCGGCAAGCGGCTTGTTGATTAAGCGCTTGTAAAGGGTGCGTACCGGCTGGTTCACTTCCAGGCTGCGCTCATCGCCGAAGCAAATGCGCAGGGCCTTATCACCGCTGGGCTTGAGAAGGGGTTGTTTATAGATCATGAATTCAAGGTCCTGGGATACTGCCGCTTAAACGAAGTGAAGGTTTAGCCTGCTAGGCGGCATTATACCTAATCGATCAGGGATTGGTCTGCAAGCGCCCGGGCCACGCTATCCAGGCCCATCTCTTGGAGGCGGCTCCGGGTCGGCCTGCCCCTGGCTACATCCCAGCCGTGCAAGGCATAATACTCATCCAGCATTTTATGCCACTGCTTCAGGTCCAGCTTCTGCCCCTGGAAGCGGCCTTCGCTTACCGGGATCTCACTGAACTTGGGGGGAGGCATGTCCTGGGCGCGGTCAAAGCCGGCATGCAAAAGGTTGAAGGCCCTTTCCATCTGCGCAATCTTCTCGCCTGTCTCCATCAAATCGTCTGCACCAAGACCTTGGCCGGTGATGTCATTAAGTAGAGCGGCGATATCCTCCAGACAGAATAGGGTCTCGTCGGACCAGTTGCTGACCAGGGCGCAGATGCCCATCATGTCCACCACGCCCTTGTAGCGCTCCTGCCAAACCACCCACGCGGCCTTGTTTTCATAGGAGGTGGGATCAGAGACGTCATCCAGGTTCAGAAGCCGCTTGCTGGCTTCGGGGGTTAGGCCCTTGAACTCCATCGCCGGCGCCCCCCGCAGGTGGCCGCAGCCTTTGGCGCTGGTCACGATCCCCAGGGCCCAGGCCCGGTGGGAGCGCATGCCCGCCTCCATGATGCTGTTCTTTTTCACCAACACCGCCAGTTCCTCGGAGCCTTTGCCGATGACCTGGGCAGCCCGGTGCACTCCCTGGGCCAGGATATCTCCGAATCCCTGGCGGTTGGCAATCATATTAATGAGCTTGGCCACAGTCTCGCCGTTGCCAAAGCTAAGCTCCAGGCCGCCGGTGTCGGCCTTGTTGATTATACCCTTCTCATAGCATTCCATAGCCCAGGCTATGACCGCCGAGGTTTGGTCGCTGTCCAGGCCGTGGTTGTTGGTTAGGGCATGGGCATAAAGAATCTCCTCGGGGTCGTAAATCCCCAGATTGGTGCCGAACCCGCGCAGATGATTGGCCTGGATGCCTTCGCATTCCAGCCCCCGGACCTGGTAGAGTCCGCTGCATTCCACCGGGCAGTTGTGACAGGAGAGCCGTCTTATCAGGTACTGGTCGAACTTGTCACGGCTTACTTTCTCCAGCAATTTTTCGCTGGCAAATTCCAGGGAGAGATTTTTCACGCCATGAGGTCTTTGCTCCCCAGGGAGCAGGTATATGCCCAGGGTGCCCCTTTCCTGATGCAGCCTTACCGCGGCGGCCTGGTTGAACACCTTTTCTTGGAAATCCTGCAAGCGCCGCTCAAACTGCTCCGGTCTGGCCAGGGGCGGGCCTGCCTGGGCCCCTTTTACGGCTATGGCCTTTAGGTTCTTACTGCCCATGACCGCCCCGCCTCCGCCATAGGCCGCGGCCCGTCCCTTGTCGCCGATGATGCAGGCGAAGTCCACCAGGTTTTCGCCCCCAGGTCCTATGGTCAGGGTTGAAAGGCCGGGGTTGTTCTCAAGGCCTTTGATGGCCGTGTCCGTATCCCAGGTTGTTTTCCTCCAGATTTGGCGGGCGTCACGAAAGTGGACCTGACCCTCTTGGATGAAAAGGTAGGTGGGCTTTTCCGCCTTGCCCCTGATGACGATATGGTCGTAGCCGGCGCGCTTCATCTCAGTGGCAAAAAGGCCGCCGCAGTTGCCCGAGCCAATGCCCCCGGTGATCACGTTTTTATGCTCGATGGCCAGGCGGCTGGCCGAAGGCACCGGGGTGGCCACCATGGTGCCTGCCCCCAGGATGAGGGGGTTGGCCGGATCCAGAGGCTGGATTTGTTTGTCCGTGAGGTTGAACAGCAGCCATTGGTTTATCCCGCGGCCGCCCACAAAGTCGGTCAGCCCGGCCAGGGGCTCCACCTTGGTCTGCTGCGTGGTGAGGTCTATGAATAAGATATTTCCGGCCCGGCCGAATGATTTATTCATTATCTTAGGCCGCCTTTTGGCTTGGGGGTGGGGATTGTCTCTGCTTAGCAATCCCAGGGTGCCCCGTCGTGGGCGCGCAAATGGGAATCAGGTCACTTTTCGTCCGCATATAGGTAACTACATCTGGGCCGGCCACCTCCCCCAAGTCAATCGAGCTACAGCTCCGCCGCCTTTACACGCCCAGATAAGCCATCAGCTTATCCTTGTCCAGATTGTCGATGTCGTCGCTGTACTTGACAGTGCCCTTTTCCATCACACAGATTTTATGGGCTACGCCCAGGGCTGAGTCCAGGTTCTGCTCCACCAGCAGAACCGTGGTCCCTTTTTCCTGATTCAGTCTCTTTATGGTGTCCTGTATGGTCTTGACCATCAGGGGCATGAGTCCCTCGGTGGGCTCATCTAAGATCATCAGCTTGGGTGAGGTTATCATGGCCCGGGCCATGGCCAGCATTTGCTGCTCCCCTCCGCTGAGGGTGCCGCCGGGCTGCTTTTCCCGCTCCCGCAGCCGGGGGAAATACTCGTACACCTCCTCCAAGGTGCGTTTGTCCAGAGCTCCGGTCACCACTGATGACTGTATGTTTTCCAGAGTGGTGAGGCGGGGGAATATGCGCCGGCCCTGGGGAACGTAGCCGATACCCAGGCGGGGGATGGTGTGGGAACGGATGTTGACTATATCCTGGCCCTCTAACTCTATGGTGCCCCGGCGGGGGCGCACCAGCCCCATTATGGTGCGCAGGGTGGTGGTTTTACCCACGCCGTTGCGGCCCACCACTCCCAGTACCTGCCCTTTAGCAACCTCCAGGTCCACGCCTTGCAAAATATAGCTTTTTCCGTAATAGACGTGGACGCCTTGCAGCCTCAACATCAGGTTGCCCTCCCAAAGTAGACATCCTGCACCTGGGGATCACACTGCACCTGCTCTACCGAGCCCTTGCACAGCACCTGCCCCTGGTGGAGCACATAGATGCTGGAGGCCAGCTCCGTGACCACCTCCATGTCATGCTCCACTATGATCACGGTGCTGATCGCGTCTTGAGAAAGCTCCTTGATTTGGCGGATCATCTGATGGGTTTCTTTAACGCTCAGGCCTGCCGCGGGTTCGTCCAGCAAAAGCAGATCCGGTTTGGTGGAGAGCCCCAGAAGAATCTCCAGCAGGCGCTGATCGCCGTGGGAGAGATTGCTGGTGATGGCCTGGGCCTTGTCTTCAAAGCCCACCATAGCCAAGAGCTCATTGGTTATCTCGGTCACCTTGCGGTCGCCATAGGCATCGCCCCAACAGGCGTTCTTTCTTCCATAGCCGTTTTGACTGCCCAGGCGCAGGTTTTCAAAGACGGTCAGCTCGGGAAACAGGCTGGTCTTTTGGAAAGTGCGCGAAAGCCCCAGGGCGGTACGTTTGTGCACCGGCAGCTTGGTGATGTCGTGCCCCTTGAAATAGAGTTTGCCGGTGCTGGGGGTGAGGGTGCCGGAGAGCAGATTGAAGAAGGTGGTTTTGCCGGCGCCGTTGGGGCCGATCAGGGCTATGATCTGGCCCTCGAAAATCTCGAAATCAACCTGCCAAACCGCCTGCAGTCCGCCGAAAGTCTTGCTCAGGCCCTCGGTCTTTAAAATGGGTTCGTAATCGTTCATGCCGCCGCTTTCTCTTTGGTCATTCACTGGCTTTGCTTTCCCGCCAGTAATTCTGAATTGAGCCAACAATTCCCTTGGGGGCCAGAAGAATGATCACGATCAGCAATACGCCCACCAGGATGTGATAATAATCGACCAGCCAGGAGCTGAGCATGTCCTCGGTGTAGACCAATATGCCGGCCCCCAAAAAAGAACCCCACAGGGTTCCCACACCTCCCACCACGGTCCAGAGCACAGCCTTGCCGGAGAAGATCCAGAAGAAAAGCTCGGCGTTGGTGCTGTTATAGATTATCGGGTACAGCCCGCCCGCCA
>JASFOZ010000097.1:0-10876 GCA_050116255.1 Desulfarculaceae bacterium | reverse complement strand
TGGTAGGAGCGCTCGCTGGTCATGGCGTCATAGGCGTCCACCACCTTGACCACCCGGGCCAGATAAGGGGTACGGTCCGCCTTGAGCCGGGAAGGATACCCGGTGCCGTCGGCGTTTTCATGATGATGCAAGACGATCATAAGCACATCATAGGGAGCGGCGCTGACGTATTGCAGCATCTGATAGCCCAGGCGGGGATGCCTCTGGAAGTGGGCCGTCTCTTCGGCGCTGAGTTTGTTCTTCTTTTCCAGAAGGGGCTTGGGCAACCGGGCCATGCCCAAGTCATGAAACAGCCCGCCCATGCCCAGGGAATGGATGCGTCCCTCGCTAAGCCCCAAATAGCGGCCAAAGGCCATGGCCAACAGGCTCACGTTGACACAATGCGAATAGATGGAGTAGTCGCTGCGCAGAACTGAGCTGAGATTGTCCAGAAGCTGGGGATTGCGGGCCACCTGGGACACGGTCTGCTGACCCTGGGTCACCGCCTTTTCCAGGTCCCGGGGGCTCAGGTCAGACCCGAACAATAGCTTCAGGTTGAGCCCGGCCATCTCCTGCACCACGCCGATCCTCTTGCGCCGGGTCAGGCCCGGGTCGTTGATTATGCTGCCGGCGCAGCGTTGAAAGTACTCTCCCACGGCGGCGGCCTCGTTAATGCGGACATAGAGCTTGCCCTGCTCGGCCTTGCGCAGCCGGTCACGCCATTTGGCCTGGAATACGTGTCCCTTGAGGCAGGCCGGCTCCATCTCCACCCGCCTTTCCTCCCGGTTGAACACCGCCAAAAACATGTCTGCCGGGCTCTTTTCTCCGGGGACCAGAAGATCGGCGGTTATGGGAGCCATGCCCATCTCGGCGGGGTCGAAATCCACGCTCAAAAGTCCCCGGTCCAAGGGGCGGTCCAAAACGCTGCCAGGCGTGTCTTGCTTTCCCTTTTTCTGGTTCATCTCCAGCCACCTACCTACACATAATAATCAAGGCTATCACGGGGTCCAGAGGCCCTGCAAGCACCCCGCGTTGACCAGATTTTAGGGCTGGGCTATCCTGGAGCCGGGATGGATGCCTGCCCCTGACTCAAGGAGACCGGATATGGAAAGACAGCCCTGGACCCTGGAACGCCTCTGGAAAACGGCCAGCAACTATTGGACCACCTGCGCCTTGCATGCCGGCGTGCAGACCGGCCTGACCGCGCTATTGGCCCAGGAAGGGGCCGCCAGCGCCGATGACTTGGCCGCCCGGCTGGATCTGGACCGGCGGGGCCTGGGCATGCTTCTGACCGCCCTGGCCAGTTTGGGCCTGTTGAAAAAGGACGGTTCTGTCTATGAATTGGCCCCAGAGGCGGTGCCCTTGTTTATGCCGGACGGGCCTGAGGACATGTCTAATTACGTAATGCACATGGCCGACATGGTGGGGGACTGGGCCCAATTGGCGCGGTGCATAAAAAACGGCCGCCCGGTGGAGCGCAAGCGTAGCGAAGATGAAGGAAGCCCCAAGCCGCAGAGGGAGCATTTTTACCGGGCCATGCGGGACCTGGCCCGGCGGCAGGCGCCGGGGCTTGCCTCCCGGCTGGGCCTGAAGCCGGAGCAGCGGCTGTTGGACCTGGCCGGGGGGCCGGGGGTCTATGGGCTCACCTTTGCCGAGGAAGTAGAGGGGCTTACAGCCACAGTCTTTGATCTTCCCCAGGCAGAGAGAATGTTCCAAGATGAGGCTGCCTTGCATCCGGCGGTCCAGTCCAGGGTGCGGTTCGAGCCCGGGAACTTCGATCAAGACCCCCTGGGCGGCCCTTATGACGTGATCTGGCTGAGCCAGGTGCTGCACGGCGAGGGGCCCCAGCCCAGCCAAAGACTGCTTAGCAAAGCAGCCGAGGCCCTGGCGCCGGGCGGGGCCTTGTGGGTCCTGGAGTTCGTGGTCGACCCTGAAGGGCGGGGCCATCCCTTTGCCGCCCTTTTCAGCCTCAATATGCTGGTGAACACCCCGGCGGGACAGAGCTACAGCGCCGCCGAGCTTGAGGATATGATGCAAGGGGCCGGCCTGACCCAGGTCAAATACCAGGGCCCGCTACGAGAGGGCTCGCCGGCAGGTTTGATGAAGGGAGTGAAACCCTCGGGCTAAGTCAAGGCCGGGGGTGTTTCGCCTGGCACCCCGGCCTCCCTTTTCGGGCCAAACCGGCCCAACCGCCAAGGTTTTACTTAGACCGAGATAACCTTGTCCGCCAGTTGCAACGACGTCACCACATCCAGCATGTTGGTCGTCTCCCCCACCTCCTTTTGCTCCAGCAGATCAAAGAAGTTGAGGCAGGTTCCACAGACCAGGATGCTCACCCCGGCGGCCTCCAGCTCTTTCAGGGAATCCAGGGGTTTTGCGCCTTGGATGCAAAGCTTAACCCCTGAGTTCACGAAGATCAGGCGCCAGAGGTCTGAACCCATCTCCTTTAGGGTGGCCAGAAAGTTTTGCATCAGCCCAGAGCCCAGTTCATCGTCACCCCGGCCGATACGGTCCGAGCCCACAAACACCAAAATGCGCCTGCCTTCGGTTGCGCAGGTGAAGGTTTCCGGCGGCGTGGGGGCTGCCTCCTTTTGGGGGTTGCGGCTTCCGCTGACCAGAAAATCATCTCCCCGCGCCTCCACGGAGGCATCGAATCCCTGGCTCTCCAAAAAGCGGCTGACATTCTGGCTGGCGGCCTGGTTGTCCACCAGGACCTCCACCGACTCCGCATTTTCGCTTTCCACAAACTCTTTGGCCCGCAGCACAGGCTGGGGACAGGCAAGACCACGGCAATCAATCATCACGCATCTCCTTGGAAATCTGCATTGTATAACCATCGATTTTGAGACCAAACCGGCGTGGGAGGCCTGTGGTTTGGGCTGAATTACTTAATTTGAAATAATCACTTGCCCTGGCGCTGCTCGGGCAAGATACGCAGAACCACCGCCGCCGGGGGCAGGTCCCGGCGCCTGGGGTCGGCGAGGTAAAACCGGTCCACCAAGGCCGCCAGTTGCTGCAAGTTGAGTCCTTCCAGCTTTTTCAGGGCCTTGCCTGTGCTTTTGGGCGCCACCTCTACGTATTGCAGGGCGTCCAGCATGCCGCGCAGGTAAAAAAGCTTGATCAACATCTCTCCGCCCTCGGATTCCGGCGGCGGCCAGGCATTGGCCGGAAGCAGGCGCAGTTCATCGGGCTTGGTCACCGGGGCCACGGCGAAAGGCTCCTCGGCCCCGGCCCAGGTACATAGCATCACCCCCAGGGCCAACACATTGATAACCAATATCACTTTTCGCTTGAATTGGTTGACATTGCAAAGACTTGCTGCCATGATCTTGGGTATCCTTTCTACGCTGGGGTACTATGCCCTGGAGTATGAGAGAGCCCTATGGCGCATATATGTGGCAGCATAACCGAACTTGAGCTATTGGTCGAGAGGCTGGCGGGCCTGCTTCGGGCCAAATTCGGTCCCCGGGGCCTGTACCAGAACTCCCAGGGCGACCCCTTCAATTTTGTGGTGGAGGGCCGCCCGGTGGGCCGTTGGCTCCAGGACCTCTGGCCGGACGCCGGTGACTGGTCCGGTCCCCAGATAAGTCAGGCCGCCATCGGGGTCCTGGAACAAACGCGCCGCAACCACAAGCAGACCCTCAGAGAAACTCTCGCCGGAAAAAAACAGCAACACCAGGAAAAACAACAACAACTAGTAGAGACGCGAAACCGGTTGGCGGATGAACTCCGCCAGGCCCAGGAAGGCCTGACCCGGGCCCGGACGGTCATGGAACCGCTGCAAGAAGGATTGGCCCAGGCCGGTGAGCGCCTGGCCCTGCACCAGGCCGAGGCTCAGCGCATACATAGCTGGCTGAACGGCATTTCGCCTTGCGGCCTCACCGGTTTTGCCGATGGTGAGGGAAATCCGGTCAGCCAGGTGGAACTGCAGAAAAACACCCGGCAGCTGGCTCAGGTTCAAGAGACCGTGGCCTGGTGGCAACGCCGGGTCAAAGAATTGGAGGCCCGGCTGGAAAAGGCCCACGCCCAGGTGCGGGCGGCCTCTATGCAGCGCTCTGAAGCCAAGGCCCAATGGCGCAGGGCCCAGCCCCAATGGGACCAGGAAACCAACGCCCTCAAGCAGGCCCAGGAAGAGATCGGCCAGCTCCAACGCGATATAGGCCCCTCTGAGCGAAGCCTGCAACGGGTCCAGGCCCTGGGCAAGATGTACGGCCAACTGCTGGGGATGGCAGCCTCGCTCATGGATGAGGTTTTGTGTGCACCGGACCTTCCCGCCTTCCAGGATCCGGTGAATGCGGTTGAGGAGTCCCTGAGTCAGGCTGAGGAGGCGGGCCGCCGCTTTGACCGTGTGGGCCGGCTGCTGAACAAACTGGCTAAGCGGCTGGAGGAAGATTCTTCCCAGGTGGGCGCCGCCCTTACACGGGTCCGGGCCGTCAACCGCGAGATCAAGCAGCTGGAGCAAGAGCTATCCCGGCAGCTCGCACCCATTATGCATCCAGAAGACAACCGGCTCCAGACCAGGCTGCAGGCGGCGGCCAAAATATCCACCCTGCTGGTTCAGGTGGAAAGCCTCATTCCTGAGGCCGAACAGGCCCAGGCCAAAAGCGATGATCTGAAGCGCCGCCTGACCATCGGTCAGGAAAGAGGCAGGCGCTGGCAAACGGCCTGGCGGGAAGCCGGAAAGGCCCAGAGGCAGCAATTGGACCAGGCCCGGGCCCTGGTGACGGAAGTAGAGCTGGCCGCCCGCCAGCGCCGGCAATTGGCCGAAGACCTGGGCGAAGAGCTGAAACAGCTGGTGCAGATCCTCGGCGCCTTGAGGCCTCTGGACTTGCTGCCCGGGTTGGCCATGGCGGTCGCCAAGATCACCCGGCCCATGTGGGAGGCGACCTTGCTGCGGGTCCGCTCCCGCGAGCTAACCGGTTTGATAAAGCCCCCCGCGCAAGCCAACCTAGCGCAGCCCCCCTTGGCCCTCAAACCCCATTCCAGCAACCTGCGCCGGTTGAAAAGCTCCCGGGTGAGGCTGAGACGCCTGATGGCCCTGGCCGACTCGGCCCGCCAGTGGAATCAAATCTCCACCAAGCCCGTGATAAAGGATATCCGCCGTCCGGCGGAGCAGGTGGCCTTGAGCCTCAGCCAGAGCCTGTCCTTGTTGGCGGCGGAACGGGCCCAGTCGGATAGGGACCGCCAGCGCAAGGCCAAGAGGCTGGAATCGCTGAACCGCGAGCTGACCATACAGCATGATATCAACAACATGGCCCAGAATCACCTGGAGCGGGTGCGGCAGCGAAACCGCAGACAGCATAACAAGATCAAAGAGTATGAAGTCCGCCTGGACCGGCTCCAGAAAGAAAAATATGCGGTGGGCGAGCTGAACAAGCGCCTCAAGGCCGCCTCCCAGGAGATGGCCGGTCTTAACGCCCGCCTGGAGCATTCCCAACGCATGGCCCAGGCCCTGAAGAAAAAGGCCCTGGAGCGTCACCGCCTCTACCGTAAATCGCGCCGCTCGGTGGAGCGCCTGGATTACTGGCGCCAGCGGGCCCTGGAGCAAGAAAGCCAGCTTAGAACCGCACGCAGTGAGCTGGACCGGGCCCGGCGGGAATACCGGCAGGCCAGCCAGCAACTGGACCAAGCCGCCGCGGAACGGGACCAAAGCCTGCGGCAGTTGGCCCAGGAGCGGGCCGCCCGGGCCCGGCAGGCCCTGGATCTTCTGGGCGGCAAGGCCTTGTCAGTGGAGCTGGCCGCGGCCCAAAGCGAGGCCGGGCGTTGGGCGGACCTGGCCCAAAACCTGGCCTTGGCCCTGGCCATCAGCGGCTACACCCACGAGACCCAAACCGCCGATCTCAGAGATCAGGTGGACAGGCTTTCTGCGGAGGCGGCCCGGCTCAGGAAACAACTGGAGCAGATCTCAAAAGGGGTGGACGCTCCCAGCCTGCCTGCCCCTTCGCCCGCTCAGACCGCGCCGGTGGGGGTGAGGGTCACGCACCTGGACCCGGACCAAGTTTACCGGCTGCTGGACCGGTTGGCCGGCGCCCGCAAACGCCTTCAGAAGATCGGACGTTCCACCCTGGGACATTGGGCCTTGGTGGCGGCCCTTTCCGGCGGCCTGGTGATGGTGCCGCCCGGCACCTCCAGCAAGGCCACACGCACCCAGTCGCCCTTGATGGCGCCCAGGCCGGTGTTGGAGCGGGTGGTCCAAGACCTTCCCCGGGGCCCGCGTTTTTCAGTCCCCATCAAGGCAGCGCCCGTCTCCGGGCCCGTGGGCAACAGCATAATAGACCTCAACCTGCTGCCTCTTCGGACCACGGGCCGGCCTTTGCCTCCGGAAATAAAAACCCAGATCAAGCGGCTGGCCCGGCAGGCGGGGCTTTCCCCCAAGGTTCTTATTATCAGCGCCCGGGCATTATATACAGGCCAGGCGGCGGTGGATTCCCAGGATCTGCGCGAGTTGGCCGACCGGGCCCGCAAGCTGGCTCAGCGCCATCCCTTGATCTTCCGGGAGCTGGCCCGCCAGGGGCTGCCGCCCAGCGCCTCGGCGGTGGCGGCCCTGGACCCGGCTCCGGAAAAGGCCCAGAGCCTGTTCTTGGACCGGCTCTACCGGGAATACCGCAGCTTGAACTTCAGCGCCGAAGAGGCCCTGGGCGCCTTGGTGGCCAACCAGCGGGCCGCCGGGGCCCTGCAAAAGAGCTGGCCGCAGCCGGTCAGATACCGGGGCAAGGTGGCTCCCCTGGAGGAAATCGAAAAGATGAACCTCCCCACCTTCCTGGAGCGCATGAGCCCATACATCCGGGGGCGGCTGGACATATTTTTGCGGCAGAGGGGCATGGACTACGCCGGCGACCTTGACCGTTATGTGAAAAACCTGGCCTTTGACATGTATTGCGCGGCCAAAAAGTTCCAGGTGCCGGTCACCTTCCTGTTGGCCATAGCCCATCAGGAAAGCTGGTACGCCAATGTCCTGGGCGACTCCAACCGCTCGGCCAGCCCCTATCAGATTTACGAGCCCACCCGGGACCTGATCCGCCGCTCCATGCGTGAGGCCGGCTTTGTACCGCCGCCGGCCGGGGTGCGTTTGGAGAGGCACCTCACCATGGCCACCTACATGGCCGCGTTTCATTTGCGCGAGTTGATGCAAGAGGCCTATCAGCCTGCGGCCAAGGGTCAGCCCCGGATAAATGTAAATCAGGTCCTGCGCCGCTATAACGGCTCCACCAGCTATATACACGCCGTGGCCCGGCGCCAGAAACAGCTGGCCCGTTTCCTGGCCCGTAAAGGCTAGCCCGCCTTTTACATCGCCCTCCATTGTCATCATCGCCAAGCCTTGTTTTTTTTGCCGGTGCCGCCATTTGTCAATATCAGACCCCGGAAAAGCTCAGTCTTGGGGGAAGGCGCAAACCCATAGCCATCGTTGACACAAAGCCATCGCCATGATAGCTAAGGTTTTAGAGTCCCTGCGGGACAAGCCTTGATATGGGCGGGCCGCTCGAAAACATTTAAGTTACGGGCAGGCCTTCGGACGCCGTCAAGGAAAGCCCGCCGGGACGGAAAAACCACCGCTTGGATTAACCGGGGACTGACCCCGTTGACCGGGACGGCGACCAGATGAGCCTTAGCAATTGCCGATTTCTCCCCATTATCCCTTTAGCTGCATGCCTTCCGGCTGACAATGGCCGCCTAGGACTCCCAGGTAACCGGCCCCTGACCGTAAGCAAACCCTGGCCCTTAATGCCAGGGCTTAACCTTCACTCCAAAGGAAGATAGACATGACCCCAAAAGCCAGACTGCTGACCCTTGCCGCCATCGCCTCAACCCTCTTACTGGCCTGGGGGCAGACGGCTGCGGCCAAGGTGGTCATCAAATGCGCCACCGCCACCCAGCCCAGCCACATCTACAACCTGGGAATCAAGTACATGGCCAAGATCGCCGCGGAAAAATCCGGGGGCGAGCTGGAGATTCAGTTGTTCCCCGCCGGCCAATTGGGATCGGAACGCGACGCCGCCGAGGGGTTGCAGTTGGGCACCCTGGAGATGACCCTGACCTCCACCGGCCCCTTGGGCAGCTTCGTGCCCCAGGTCAAGGCCTTTAACCTGCCTTTTCTATTCAAAGACCGCCGGTCCTGCTACCAGGTGCTGGACGGCCCGGTGGGCAGCGGCATCGCCGGCCTTTTCCCCCGTATAGGCCTGCGCTCCCTGGGCTGGTTTGAAAACGGCTTCAGGAATGTCACCAACAGCAAGCGGCCCATAAACAAGCCCCAGGACATGAAGGGCCTCAAGATCCGGGTGATGGAGGACGACCTGTTTTTAGCGGCCATGAAGGCCCTGGGGGCCGCCCCCCTGCCCATGGCCTGGGGCGAGGTCTACACCTCCCTGGAGCAGAAGGCCATAGACGCCCAGGAAAACCCCCTGGCCGTGATCTATTCCTCACGGCTGTTTGAGGTGCAAAAGTATCTGGCCATGACCGGCCACTTCTACTCGCCGGCCATGCTTTTGGTCTCGGAAAAGTTCTTCCAAGGGCTCAGCCCCAAGCACCAGCAGCAACTTAGGCAAGCCGTCCAGGAGGCCCGGGACTACGAGCGTAAGCTGAGCCAGGATGCGGATGAAATGCTGGAGGCCCAGTTGAAGAAAAAGGGCATGCAGATAACCCACCCGGACAAGGCTCCCTTTATTAAGGCGGTTTCAAGCGTTTACACCGACCCTAAGGTGCTGAAGGCCATCGGCGGCGGTGACTCCGCCAAGGGAAAGGCCTTGGTCCAGGCTGTCCGGGCTGCGGCCAAATGAGCCGTTCGGCCCTGGCCGCTAAGAGAACCAGGTAAGCATAGGCTGTGATGCCGCGAATCCTTCCCAGTCTGGATCGCCTGCTGAATTGGGTGTTGGCCCTGCTGATGGCGGTCATGCTGGCGGTCATAGCGGCGCAGGTGTGGTGCCGGTTCGTGATCAACGACCCCTTGGACTGGTCCGAGGAGCTGGGACGCTATCTGTTCGTGTGGATGTCATTCATCGGCGCGGCCGTGGGGGTGCGCCACCAGGTTCATCTGGGCATTGACCTGATGCAAAAGACCCTGCGCCCGCGCACCTACCGCTTTGTGGTCATCGCGGTCAACTCGGTTGTGCAGGTGTTTCTGACGGCCATAATCTACTGGGGCGTCAACATCCTGGAGGTGGTCAAGTTCCAAAGATCGCCTTCCATGCACATAAACATGGTTTACCCCTACCTGGCGGTGCCGGTGGGCTGCACCCTCATGCTGCTTAACTCGCTCAGGGTCACTTGGGGCCAGTTCCTGGCAAAAAGCCAAACCAGCCCCCCGGAGCAGGGGCCATGACCGCCCTTTTATTCATCAGCCTGTTCATCTGCTTCGGCCTGGGCATGCCCATCGCCTTTGCCCTGGGGGTCTCCTCTGTGGCCGCCCTGCAGTTCGCCTCTTCCGTGCCCCTCAGCCTGGCGGCCCAGCGCCTGTTCACCGGCAGCGACTCCTTCACCCTAATGGCCATCCCTTTTTTCATGCTGGCCGGGGCCTTGATGGAAAAGGGGGGCATCTCCCGCCGCCTGGTGGATTTCGCCCACAGCCTGGTGGGCGGCATCTACGGCGGGCTGGGCATGGTGGCGGTGCTGGCGGCCATGTTTTTCGCCGGCATCTCCGGCGCCGCCGCCGCGGACACCGCCGCCGTGGGCTCGGTTTCCATTCCGGCCATGATCAAAAAAGGCTATAAAAAGGGCTTTGCCGCGGCCATCCAGGCGGCGGGCGGGTCCATCGGGGTGATCATCCCCCCCAGCATCCCCATGATTATCTTCGGGGTGGTGGGCGGGGTCTCCATCAGCAAGATGTTTTTGGGGGGATTCATACCCGGCGCCCTCATCGGGTTGGGCCTGATGGTTTCCAGCTACTTTCTGGCCAAGCGGGCCGGCTACCGCCGGGACGCCGCCGCCACCCTGGGGGAGGTGTGGCGCTATTTCAAGGACGCTGTTTGGGCGCTGTTGATGCCGGTGATAATTCTGGTGGGCATCCTGGGCGGCATCTTCACCCCCACCGAGGCGGCGGTGGTGGCCGCCCTTTACGGGCTGGTGGTGGGGATGTTCGTGTACCGGGAGCTGCGCCCCTCTGACCTGCCCCGCATATTCGCCCGGGCCGCGGTGGCCACCTCCACGGTGATGCTGTTGATCGCCACCGCCAGCATCTTTGCCTGGGTCCTCACCGCAGAGAGGGTGCCCCAGGACATCGCCGCCTATCTGACCACCCTCACCAGCTCCCCCCTGGCCCTGTACACCCTTATCCTGATCATGCTGCTGGTGGTGGGCACCTTCATGGAAACCTCGGCCTCCTTGATTATCCTGACTCCGGTCTTTCTGCCGGTGGCCACCAAATTCGGCATTGATCCCGTACACTTCGGAGTAGTGATGGTCAGCGCCCTGGCCATGGGCATGCTCACGCCCCCCTTGGGCATCTGCCTGTTCATATCCTGCAATATCGCCCAGATACAGCTTTCAGAGATCATCAGGTTCGTATGGCCGTTTTTGGCGGTAATGGCCGGGTGCCTGCTGCTGATCACCTACATCCCTGACCTGGTCATGTTCATTCCCGGGATTTTTTCAGAGGCGGTCAAATAGGCGGCCAAGGTTCAGGCCGGGTGGCTTGGTTTTTTGCCCGGACATGCTGCGGGAAATATTTACTTTGGAAGAATCAATTATCTCCTCAGCGCCGGGCGCTCTGGAAGCGGCGCACCGCCCGGGCATGTTCCCGGTAGTTGGTGCTGAAATGATGGCTGCCGTCACCCTTGGCCACGAAGTAGAGGTATTTCACCTTGGCCGGCCTGACCGTGGCCCAGAGGCTGGCCGCGCCTGGCGAGCAGATGGGGCCCGGAGGCAGTCCGGTATTGCGGTAGGTGTTGTAGGGTGAGTCGTGGCT
>JASFOZ010000096.1:0-10906 GCA_050116255.1 Desulfarculaceae bacterium | reverse complement strand
ACTTGACCCCGGGGATGGACGCCAGGTCATCATACCAAGTGTAGTGCCTGGCGTAATCTCCCCTCCTTACCGGGGCAAATTGTGCAGGATGCTCCTTTACATACAGCCGCCACCCTTGGGGGATGGCTTTGGCTAAGAGCCTGACCATCAAGTCCTGGTGGACATAAAGACCCGCCCCAGGGGAAGTATTTGCCTCGGGCTGATAATGCAGGGCCACAAAAAGATAGGGCTCCTCAAGGTCGGGTTTGTGAGTTAGGCGCTGGTAGTATTTTCTCAAGCGGGTCTTTTTGCGGTTACCCTTGATGCGCACCCAGCGCCATTCCAAGCCGCTCATTTGCCGCCTATCAGGCTCTTGTCCCGGTTTAACCAAGTAATTGAGCGGTGCGGGATCAAACCAGAATTTGTAGCTTCGGCGGATATAATCAAGCCACTCAGATGGGTGGAGCAGCTTGGTGAGCTTCTTTTCAAACCGCTGCCAAGAGTAGGGCTTGTCTTGATAAAAACTTAAAATATGGTTCATATGTGCAGTAAGCACATCTTTCTTGGCTTCCTCGGAGGCAGGAAATAAGGCGGCGGCTGTTAGAGACAATCTTTCCTGAGTGAAGTTTTCTGCAGATGCCTGCTTATAGGCTTTTATAATCTGATCCGGACCATCTTCGAAACTTTTTTGAACAAAGTAGCGGCCAGGAATAAGGCTGCGCGAAAGCATTACTGTCTCAATTTTTTTTGTTTTTCCTAAGATATAAACTATGTAGTCATAAATCATGTGGGGCAAAACCGGAAAAACCAAAATATCAGGCTTAAAATGCTCCAGAACTCCCAGCCAATAAGCCAGTAAGCGATGGTATAAACGGACTCTTTGGTGATACGAGAAGGTGGTTCCCAGGGGATCCATGCGGTCCATCATCTTAAGCGATATGGCCTCGTGTTTGGCCAACTTATCTAGCAAATCAGGTTCAAGTTGGGTTTGAGGTATTTCCAGGCCTTGTTTCGGGCATATGCCGCGAGCGGCATCAAGGCTGTCATGAAATACGATCTCCGGAAACGCCTCCCCAACCGCGCGTTCCATCTTGGACCAGGCCGCCCAGTACACGGGTTGCCAATGGTGCTTGGCAGCCATGATCTGCGCCACCCGGACCCAAAAGGGTGAATCGCATTCCAGATAAAAAACCCTAGAAGCCATCTTTTTGACTGGTCACCATGAAAGCGACGTTTATTTCCTGCTAATTGACACGACTTAAAAAATTTACAACCTAAAATGCCTGATTGAAGATCAGGTGATTACGGCTTCCCAATATAACATGGCATCACCCAAAAAGGTAATTTGCGGATCCATACCCACCGGCCTCGGAAGTAATAAGCCAAGACCAGGGCTCCCCGCTCATACCCAAGGTATCCATCGCCAACCGGCCCCTTAGCTTTTTATGCATTCTGGGACCTGGCATTGACTTTTAATGGTAAGCACCTAAAATTGGAGCCGCAGTTTCGAACTTAGGCATCAACCACCTGGAGCGGTTGGCCTAAGTTGGCATGAGCGTAAGTTGATATGGTTGCTTGCTTTACCGCCAAGCGCAAGGGGCAGGCAGCGCCCTGTTCCCAGAAGGAGCCTTAACACACCGGCCTCACCCAAATTATGGACGGAAATTTCAATACAAAAGGCTACCGCACTTCCTTAGCCAAGACCTTTAACCGGCTTAAGGAGCTCCCCAGCCTGGAGCAGGTCCGAGAGGAAGCCATTACCTTGGAATCCGGGGCGGGATTTTTATTGCCAGTGGGTAATTACCATTATCAACTTGCAGACGTTATTCAGACCATGGCCAAGTGGGCAAAGCAGAAAAACCACACCTTTCCCGTGCAGTTCCCGGTGACCATGCCCGGAACCTTAAGCTGGCTCAGCGACAGGGTGCTGGCTAACCCTGGACGCATGCTGTTTCTGGTTACGAATCAAACCGGCACGCTGGTGGGACAGGTTGGTTTTATCGATTCTCTAAATGATGAAGGAGAGATGTGGCTGGCCAACATCCTCCGGGGCGAAGATGATCTAAGTCCTGGGATCATGACTGCCGCAGTCCAGGCGTTAATGGCCTGGGCTCGTCAAATGTTCAAACCACGCCGCATATGCCTTCGGGTTCTGTCCCACAATGAGCATGCTATAAAGTTCTATAATAAGCTGGGTTTTCGCAGGAAGGGAAAGGCGCCCTATTGGATTCATCAGATTGACAACCGCCTGGAGATCTTTCCCCATCCTCCAGAGGCCTCAACCCCGGTGGACATGTTTTTTGACATCATGATCCACCAGGGTGACTAGCTCATGTGTTTAACTCACCGTCCTCTATCAACCCAAGCGCACGCCCTTTGCGGAGGTAAATCATGATTCACCCGGCCTGGGAACGCAACTACCAACAGGGACGCTTTAACAAGTATCCCTTTGACAAGGTGGTCTCTTTTGTGTTCCGCAATTTGGGGAAACTCACTCCCCGGGATTCGGTGAAGGTCTTGGACCTGGGCTGCGGCGGGGGCACCCATGCCAAGTTCCTTACGGATGAGGGCTTTGCCTATTGGGGTATAGACGGCTCTGCCGAGGCGGTAAGGCTAACTAAGGAGCGCATCAAGGACTGCCCAACCCTCACCCAGGTGCAACAAGGCGATTTCTGCGCCCTGCCCTATGAGAACGACTTTTTTGACGCAGTGATCGACCGCCAGTCAATGGCGCATAACTCCTGGCAGGATATCCAGACCATTGTCAAAGAAATACACCGGGTGCTCCGGCCGGGAGGGCTCTATTACGGGCAATCCTTTTCCAACCAACATCCTGATCTGGAGTTCGGGCGCCATCTGGGTGAAAATGATTATAACCAATTCTCAGAAGGCACCTTTTTCAAGTCTGAGTTTGTGCACGCCTTTGACCTGCCACAGCTTGAGCAGGCCTTTGCCCAGTTCCAAATCATTAGCCTAGTGCGAGTACAGGAACACAACGCCCTAAGCAACAGGTTACAGTCAGAGCATTATGAACTCACCGCCCAAAAGCCACTGCCTGATAGCGCAGTATAATAATTTGGATTATTTGCAGTATCGTCTCTGAGTGCCCTTTTGCGCCCATTCTCAATAGGCCAGAGTTCATCCAAGAAACCTGGGCGAAACTATGCTGGATGGGAGCCCTTTACTTTGGAGCCAGGCTGCAGGGCCTGCCCAACCGCACTGAACCCAAGGACATCTTTACTAATCGCCACGCCGCTCTTCAAGCTGAACCTATCTTGTTTTCCTCTGTCCTTTAGGGTGGTTAACCGTGGGGAAACAACCAACAAGATCATGGCTCCACCGCCGCCCAGCCGGCGATTGTTGAAAGGCAAAAACGGATGTAGTAAGGTTCGATATCCATTTCCTGGCCCAAACAGATTGGGAAGCAGGGTGCCGCTGATCTCGAATTTTGACCAGGGCCGCAATCGGCTGGAACCATTCCGGAGAGAAACGCATAATCTTATTCTGGGCGGCAAGTCCATAATGGTGACCGGGGGCAACTGGAGCGAGGGCAGACTATTTGCCCGAGGGTTCTAAGAAAATGCTTAAGGAAAAGCTTGGAGATTAAACAAGGGGCTGGAGCAATGGAACTTACCCTGGAATCAATTCGCACCTCCCTGCAGCCGGTTGCGCCCAACATACCCTCAGACCCTGAGGCGGATCTTTTCGCCGCCGGCGCCATAGACTCTCTAAAGTTATTGGAGGTGGTGATGGCCCTGGAAGGGGCCTTTGATGTACTCTTTCTGCCCGATGACCTTATCGCCGAAAATTTCGCTACCCTGAACTCACTGGCTGCCACCATCCAAAACCTGCGCCAGAGGGATTAGCATGAGCAACCTGGCCGAAATGCTGCGGCGCACTGCGCTCTCATTTCCCCAAAAAGAAGCCTTGACCTGGGACCAGGAGCGGCTCACCTGGGATGAACTGTATCGAAGGGCCTTAGCGGTGCGGGAAAACCTGTTGGGTCAAGGCGTGAAGCGGGGCGATGTGGTGGGCATCTACGCCGAGCACTCCCCCGCCCAGGTTGCGGCCATCTTCGGCATCGCCATGTGCGACGCCGCCTTTACCATCCTAAGCCCCCTGCTCAAGGAGAACCAGCTCAAGCATCAGATCAGCGACGCTGATCTGCGGGCCATCGTGGGTACTCCGGAGTTGCTGCCTTCTGTGGAAAAGGTGGCGGCCCATAGAGGCATGATTTTGGCTGGCGTCACTCCTCAGGGCCTGCTGATTGGGGAGGAATCTCTGCCTCAGGCAGACCCGGAAAAGCCCCTGGCCCGTAACCTGCCCACGGATGTGGGCTACCTCATCTATACCTCGGGCTCCTCAGGCCGGTCCAAAGGGGTGGTGGTGCCCCTGCGCACCCTCTTGGACGGGGCCCGTATAATCAGCGGCTATCTTGACATAACCAGCCAGGACGTCACCTTGGGTATGCTACCTTTCAGCTTTGACTACGGCCTCAACCAGCTGATGACCACCGTCTATCAAGGCGCCCGTATGGTCATGCACAACTACACCTTCCCCAAGAATCTCTTGGACACCCTTGAGGCCGAAGGCGTCACCGGCATGGCCGCCGTACCCTCTCTGTGGCCTAATATTCTCAATCCCCGCTTCATAGACCCGGCTACCAAGCCGGAGCTTAAATCCCTGCGCTACATAACCACAGCCGGAGGGATGCACACCCAAGAGCTGCTCAAAAAACTTGACGAATTTTTTTCCCACAGTCAGATCATCGTGATGTACGGCCTGACTGAATCATTCCGCTCCTGTTGGCTGCCCCCGTCCGAGACCTTTAAGCGGCCCGGCTCCATCGGCAAACCGGTGCCTGAGGTGGAGATCATGGTTTGGAACCAGCAGGGCCAGCCCTGCGCACCAGGTGAAAAGGGAGAACTGGTGCACCGTGGCGCCTTTATCACCTACGGCTACCTGAACAATCCGGACCTGACCCAGGAGAAGTTCATTCCCTTGCAAACCGGCGGTCCCGGCTGCCTGCCCGAGATGGTGGTGCGCTCCGGCGACATAGTGCACATGGACGAGGACGGTTACCTCTATTTCCATGGACGCGGGGATATGCAGATAAAATGCGCCGGCTACCGGGTCAGCCCCGGCGAGGTGGAGGAAGCGTCCCTGGCCTACAGCGGCATCAGCCAAGTAGCGGCGTTCGGGCTGCCCCACCCGGAACTGGGTCAGGAAGTATGCCTGGCCTACAGCACCTACAAAGGCAAGCCGGTGGACCACAGCGCCCTGGCCGCCCACCTGTCCGCCAGCCTGCCCTACTACGCCGTGCCCAAAAGCATCCGTTTCTGCGCCCACCTGCCCTTAACCGCCCACGGCAAAATTGACTATCCCGCCCTGATCAAGCAGGCGCCGGACTGGGAGAACTCAGGTGCTGGAGACTAGCCCCGAAGATCTAAAACGGCTTTGGCAGGAGCTGGGCCTGGCTCCCGGCTCTGTGATCTACTGCCATAGTTTCCTGCCCTCTTTGGGCAAGATCAAAGGAGGGCCCGGCTTGGTGGTGCAGACCATTCTGGAGACCCTGGGCCCAAAGGGCACCTTGGTGGTGCCTACTTTCACCTACAGCTATTTCAAGGACCAAGTCTATGATGTGGAGAGTTCACCCTCCACCGTGGGGGCGCTGGGGGACCTGGTGCGCACTTGGCCGGGGGCGGTACGCAACCTGGAACCCAATTTCTCCATGGCGGCCGTAGGGGCCCGGGCCCAGGAGCTGGTGAATCGGGATATCCGTCACTTTGTGGGCCCGGGCAGCGTTTATGACAAACTGATGCAGGCGGATATGAGGGTGCTGCTTTTGGGGGTGGACTTCACCGCCCTGGCCCTTTTCATGCACCTGGAAAAACTCCATCAGATCTCTTACCGCTATGACAAGGAGTTCAAGGGGCGCACCCGTCATCAGGGCGAGGAGTTCGAGGATACGGCGCTCCATTTTGTACGGGATTTGGATCTCAACCCCATCACTCACCGCTCCCGGATAGGTGCGGTGATCGACCAGCAGCCGGACTGCCAACAGGTATCTTTTGCCTATGGTCAGCACCGCCTGGTGCCGGCGACCACCGTGGCCAGGGTAGTCAGCGAGTGCCTGGCCAAAGATCCCTATTTCCTAATCAAGGATCCGGTGGGGTAGAGGCTGGGGCATGGCAGATAAAAAAAGCCATTGCATCGTAGTAGGAGGGATCGGGGGCGATTCTCATTCAGTGGGGCTCACCATTTTGCGCCAGGCCCTCAGGGTCAATGGTTATGATGTGTGTTTTTTAGGCATCCAGAACCGCCTGGAAGAATTTTTCAACCTGGCCCCCTTTGTCAATGTAGTGATGATCTCCTGCATGGACGGCCATGCCCGCCAATATTTGCGCGACTTTCCGGAACTGAAAAGCCAGCGCCACCTTGGACCCCGGCCCCTGTGGTATTTGGGGGGCAATCTCACCATTGGCGATGCCCTGGGCTGGGAAGACCGTTTCCGGCAAATGGGCTTTGACCGGGCCTTTGTTAAGTTCGTGGACATGGAGACAGTGCTGGGTTTTTTGGCCCGCGACCTGGATCAGGCCGAACCGGTGGGCCTGCCTCCGGGTTTTTGGGAGAAGCTCCGGCCCGGCGGCCCGGCCCTGGAGGGTAATGAGGCTGACACGCTGATGCCTGAGGATGATTTCCTCCGGCAGCGGCGGGAGGTGCTGGAGCATTGGAAGACCGGAGTCCAGGCCCAGGGGCTGGAATCCAATGCCGAGTACCTGATAAAGCAGCCCGGCTTCCCCGAGGCCCAACAGATGGTCAACCGTGGCCAGGCTCCGCCCCTGATCCAGCCCCGTTCCGGGGTGGCGCTGCTGCGCCAGCAGATAGAGTATTTCAAGGCCTTCAAGGCCTTGGGAGTGCGGGTGGTCTCCTACCAGGTTGATTCCTTCACCCGCAACAATAACTACCCAGGCGCCGAGGAAGCCATCAGGGATTCCTGGCGGGAAGGGACCTCGGTTCTAAACGGTTTTCCCGTGGTCAACCACGGGGTCTTGGGCCTGCGCCGGGTCATGGCTGAGGTGGGGCTGCCGGTGCAAACCCGCCACTCCACCCGGGACCCCCGCCTGCTTGCCGAAGTGTCATTCGCCGGAGGGGTTACCGCCTATGAAGGCGGGCCCATCTGCTACAACATCCCCTACTACCGCGATTATCCCTTGAGCCAGTCCATCAAGAACTGGCGCTATGTGGACCGGCTGGCCGGCCTCTACCATGAACGTTACGGTATAAGACTCGACCGTGAATTCTTCGGCGTGCTCACCGGAACCCTGATACCGCCCAGCCTGGCCATTGTCACCGGCCTGCTGGAGGCCATCTTGGCGGTGCAGCAAGGGGTGCGCTGCGTCAGTCTGGGTTATGCCGAGCAGGGCAACCGCATCCAGGATGTGGCCGCGATCAGAGTCATGGGCGCGGTGGCCCGGGAGGTGATGGATAACCTGGGTTATAAATCGGTCCAGACCAATTGCATCTACCACCAGTTTATGGCCGCCTTTCCGACCATTCCCAAACTGGCCGAGGACCTTATCTCAAACTCCGGCGTGACCGCCGCCCTCTCCCGGCCCACGCGGGTGATGGTCAAGACTCCGGTGGAATCCTACAAGATACCCACACTGGCTGATAATCTTCACGGCGTCAGCCTGGTGATGGCGGCCATGAATAACGCCCAAGGTGTGGAACTTGACGCCCGAGCGGTGAAGGCCGAATGCACTATCATCCGCCAGGAAGTGGACAACATCTTCCAAAGCGTGCTCCTGGCCGGAGGCGGCAGCGTGGCCCAGGGCGTAATCAAGGCCTTTGAATTGGGATATCTGGACATCCCCTTTTCGCCCAATGCCCAAAATCAAGGCCTGTTGCTCACCGCCCGGGACAACGAGGGAGCGGTGCGCTTTGCCCAGCCGGGCAACCTGCAACTGGATAAGGACCTGCTGGAGTTCCACCAGGACAAGATGTCGGATCGCCGCCGCAGCGAAGGCCTGAAAACCCCCCGCCAGGACTACCAGTTGGTGAACAAAGATGTATTGCAGATAGCCCGGGGCCAATACCAGAGATGGCCCCTTTTCGGCTGAGAGCATAAGGCCGGGGAGAGCAGCCCCTTGCCAGACCAAACTGACAACCCGAATTTGAGACAGCGCCTGATCCGGGCTGGAGTGCGTCAGGGGGACCTGGTCTTTTGCCAGGCCGCCGCCCTGACCGATTCCAGCTCCCAAAAAGAGCTGTTGGCCGCATTACTGGATGCCCTTGGCCCTGGGGGCACCCTGGCGGCGCCGGCATACACCCGCTCCTTTATAACCAGCGAGGTCTTTGACCCCGCCAGCTCTCCCTCCACATGTGGCGGATTCTCCGAGATGGTGCGCCGCCAGCCCCAGGCCCACCGCTCATCAGACCCTCTCTACTCGGTGGCGCTATTGGGGGCCAGATCCAGGGAACTTACGCCAAATGAAACCCCCTATTCTCTGGGACAGGGGAGCTTTTGGCAGCGGCTGTCGGACTCTGATGGTCTGATCGTGGGGCTTGAAGATTGGCTGGTCAGGCCCTTAATACATCATCTGGAGTGGCGCCTGGCTGTCTCCTACCGTTTTGACAAGCTCTTCACTGGGTGGGTGATCCGGCAGGGGTGTAAGGAAAAGGGCGGCGTGGTCTGCTCTTGCCGGGACCTCAGCGATCCCGACTCCAGGCCGGAGATGAAACCCCTGGTGTCCGCAGCCCAGAAACGGGGTCTGGTAACAGAAGTTGATTCACCTCTAGGCAAGATCAAGGCCATACGCAGTAGTGTGCTGGCCGGGCTGGTGGAGGAGCTGATCAACGCCAACCCCCTGGCTCTCACCCAAGGCGGCCGAGGCAAGAGAGGGCCCTCGCCGACGGCCGGTTCCCAGAAACAGGACCTTCATGCCACTCTGCCCGAAAAGGCGTCAGCCCGGCAGATAATTGACAGCCTTTGGGCGCTGCCCCGGGATATCGTTTCGCCAGGCTATGACGCCGCCCTCTATGCCCTGACCGGGCAGTTGCCTTTGCAAATGCACTCATACCCCACCGGCAGCCACTGCTGGAGTTGGATCGTACCCGAGCAGTGGCAATGCACCGAGGCCTGGCTGGCCGCCGCCAGTGGGGACAGATTGTTTTCATACCAGGACAACCCCCTGCATGTGGTCTCTTACTCTCTGCCCTTTGCAGGCGAAGTGACCAGGGAGGAGCTTTTTAAGCATCTGCACACCCATCCCCGGCTGCCCCAGGCAGTGCCCTTTGTTTTTAAATATTACGAACGCGACTGGGGGCTGTGCTGCAGCAGGCTGACCAAGGATTCGCTGCAAGATCCTCGCTACCGGGTCAACATCCGCACCCGCTTTTCCCGGGGAGAACTCAAGGTGGGGGAGGCGGTGGTCCAGGGCCAAAGCCCGGACTGCTTTGTGCTCTGCGCCCACCTCTGCCACCCTCGGGCGGCCAATGACGGGCTGAGCGGGGTGGCGGTGGGGGTGGAGGTGATGCGGGCGTTGATGCAAAAGCCAAAGCCCCGATATACCTACCGGCTGTTGATCCTGCCTGAAACCATCGGCTCGGTGGCCTGGCTCAGCCACCATGAGAAGCTCATTCCCAGACTCAAGGGCGGCCTTTTTCTGGAGATGCTGGGCCTGGATAATCCCCATGCCCTGCAGCTCAGCTTTGGCGGCGATACCGGCCTGGACCGGTTGTTGACGCAGATTCTCAGGCAATGCGACCCCGGGGGATGGACAGGCCCTTTCCGCAGGGTGGTTGCCAACGACGAGCGTCAGTTCAACGCCCCGGGGGTGCGGGTGCCCATGCTATCCCTGTCGCGGGTCCTGCCCCTGCAGCACCCCGACCGTCCCTATGCAGAGTACCACTCTGACCAGGACACCCCTGACCTTTGTTCCCCCAGCCGCCTGCAGGAGTCAGTGGAACTGGTGCTGGCCATGATTAATGCCTTGGAAGCCGAGGACTTGGAACAATTGCGTACGGGTCCGCAGCCGCAAACAGGTTCAGGGCCGGTGCCTGTGAATAAATTCAAGGGGGAGGTGTTTTGCTCCCGCTACGGCCTGCATGCCGACTTCTTCAGCGACCCATCCGGCCACCAGGTTTTATTCGATGTGATGTTTCTCATCGACGGCACCCGTTCTATAGAGCAGATCGCCAGCCAATGCCAGGTGGAGCAGTCCACGGTCCAGAATATCCTGGACCGCATGGCCCGGTACGGCCTGGTGACATATCCAGACTCCCTCCCTTAGTCATAGGTTTTACTTGACAAATACCCTGCGATATTATAGTAGTATTTTACTACTCAATATTAAGCAGTGATTATTGTTTATGGACAGTCTGCTATCGCCACTTGTTTCTTCTAAAACCCGGGTGCGCCTTTTACTCCGTTTCTTCAGCAACCCGGATTCAACCGGATATCTGCGCGCCCTGGCCGGAGAGTTCGGAGTGTCCTCCAATGCGGTGCGCGAGGAATTGAACCGGCTTTCCCAGGCGAAGCTACTGACCAGCCAAAAAAACGGACGCGAGGTAAATTACCGCGCCAATCAGAAGCATCCCCTCTTTGGTGAGCTGGTATCCATCGTACAAAAAGTACTCGGAATAGATAAAGTAATTGAGAACATTATTGAGCAACTTGGCGACCTTAAATTGGCCCTGCTGGTGGATGATTACGCCCTGGGCAAGGACACCGGCATCATTGACTTGGTTTTAGTGGGAAACATTGACCAAAAACGGCTTTCCCAGCTGGTGGCCAAGACAGAAGGGTACACCAAGCGTAAGATACGCACCTTGTGCCTGACTTCGGATGAGTTTGGAAAACTCAAACCGGTCTTGGCAGAAAGGCCCCAGCTTTTATTGTGGGAGAACAAACCCGGTGCTAACC
>JASFOZ010000095.1:0-10970 GCA_050116255.1 Desulfarculaceae bacterium | reverse complement strand
GGCCAAAAGCAACCCATAGGGGCTGGCGCCTTTGCCTACAATCCATAAAGGCAATTTTATAAGCTGGTTCAAAACCTTATTGGCCACGCTCCCCAAAGCCACGCCCTTCAATAACCCCTTACCCCGCCTCCCGATGATCAAAGAATGGTAGCCGCTGCGGCACTCCTTTAAAAGATCCCTGGCGATGCCAAGTTCCATATCCTTGACCAACAAGGTCAGGTCATCCGGAGTGAATCCAGCACCTGCCAGGCGGCGGCGGATTTTTTCCCCGAGCCTAGCCAAGGTTTTCTTATGATCCAAGGTCCAGACCCTTGCGCCGGCAGGCCTGGAATTAGTGTCCGCTTCCAGGCTAAAATCCCCGAGGTTATCGGGCAGGCTGAAAAGAACATGGTACAAAACCAATTGCGCCCGGTCCTTATCCACCATCCCGGCCACATAGTTCGCTAAGGGCAATGCGCGGCGCGAATCATCCCAACCAACCAATATTTTTGATCTTTCTTCTGCCATGTCATTCTCCCCTCAGGCGGCGGCGATACTCCCTTTGGCCAAGGCCTCCATATGCCAGGCAGTTCAATTGGACCTTAGCTGTAGGCTGGGTTTTAGGAAATAGGGTTAATCCATTAAACGGACCCGGGATTTACCTTAAAAGCAAAACGAGGCAAAGGTTGTTCACAGAGGCTTGCTGTGCCGGCAGGAGCCCCCGCCCCATTTGACAGAGACGCCTCTTGAGCGCAGACCGATAGTCCCGGTAACAATCCCACCTAACTATCTATTATTTTTTATTATTTTTAGTAAAAACCAATCCGGAGCAAGCGTTTTGCAATGGCGCAACCAGGCAGCGCCAGCCACTGTTTCTGGAGATTAGCTGCGCCCTGGGTCCGGTATGAGCGCTGTCGCCAAACTGTTGGCAAGGTGCAGTTTGGGCCCATCTACCTAGTTAAAAATAAGGCTCTTATCCGTGCCCAAGGGGGCTGCCCACCTATTTAATCACCTGTCCCACAATGCAAAAATGATTAGGGTGCAGGGGTTTCGAACGCTTGCTGCCCGGAAATTCCAGTCCGGAAGGTTGGAAGCTCAACTGGCACTGGAAGCAGATTCATCGCTATTGGTTAAGGCTGCGGAGGCTCGCACCGGAAATGACCTCGCCAGGTACAAAAAAGTCGGGCCGGGATTCCCGGCATGTTTATCAGGCCCTGAAGAAAAAAATTTTGGCCTCCATGATCTTGGTGCCTGCTGCTCCCTTCGTCGTGGTCCTGGTGGTGGGGTATCAGTACTTTGTCTCTTCTCTGCAATCCGAAACCTTTTCCCGCATGGTGCGTATCGCCCAGGATCACAAGCGGGTCATTGAGATGTTCTTGGCTGAGCGGCGGGCCGATTTGTCATCCATCGCCGACTCCACCACCCTGGACCAGATCAGTCAGTCCGAGAATCTCAGACGCACCTTCAACAACCTGCGCGCCCATTGCTCAGCATATGTGGACCTGGGCGTATTTGATGCCGCCGGCAATCACCTTGCCTATCAAGGCCCTTACCGCCTGACCGGAAAAAACTACAAAGATGCCGTCTGGTTCAAGGAGGTCCTAAACAGGGGCCATTACGTGAGCAATGTGTTCTTGGGGTACCGTAAAGTTCCCCACTTTGTGGTGGCCCTGGCCATCAGGAACAGCGGCAAACCTTGGGTGATACGCGCCACCATTGACACCCTGTTCTTTACCGACCTGGTGGAAAAGGTGCGGATCGGCAAAACCGGCGAAGCCTACATAATCGACGAAAAAGGCCGCTTCCAGACCGAACGCCGCTCCGGCGGGGCGCTGTTGGAGGCTGATTCTGACGCGGGGGTTTACCTAAGCAGCCACGAAGGCGTGAAAGGCTTTGTAGCCCAGGGATCCTCCGGCGCTGAATACATCTTTGCCACCACCTGGCTCAATGAGGGCAAATGGCTTCTGGTGGTGCGCCAGGAAGAGGCGGACGCCTTCGGCGCCCTGCACCACGCCGCCTATTTCAGCCTGGTGGTGCTCATCCTGGGGGGCGCGGCCATTCTGGCTGCAGCCCTGTTCCTGGCAGGCAACATCATAGGCCGGATGGAAAAAGCCGATCAGGAAAAAGAACGCCTTGATCAGCAACTCATCGTCGCGGGGAGGCTGGCGGAGATCGGCGAGATGTCGGCCGGTTTCGCCCATGAGATCAATAACCCCCTCCAGATAATCTCGGCTGAGCAGAACCTGATGCAGACGGTGCTGAAAGAGATGAAAGAACGCCGGGACCTGCCCGAAGGCGAAGACACAGAGGAGGTTTTCGACTCCCTGGCCCAGATCAGGACCCAGCTGCAGAGATGCGCCCAGATAACTCAATCCCTGCTGAATTTCGCCCGGCCCAAGGAACCATCGGTGCAAGAGCTGGACCTCAACCGCTTCATCCCCATGGTGGTGCAGATGGTCACCAAAAAGGCCGAAGTCAACGGAATCCGGCTGCGTTCCCACATTCAGGCGGACCTGCCGCCGGTGCGGGCCGATGCGGGGCAGTTGCAGCAGGTTTTTTTGAATCTTTTCAATAACGCCTTTGATGCTGTGACGGAAAGGTACGGCTCCCAGGGGGGCCTTGTGGATATCCAGGCCCAGGCCGAGGACCACACGGTGAGCATAACCGTCAAGGACAATGGCACCGGGATCGACCCCCAAAACCTGGAAAAGATATTCACTCCTTTCTTTTCCACCAAACCCGTGGGCCAGGGTACTGGTTTGGGCCTTTCCGTTTGCTACGGGATCATCGAAAAGATGGGGGGAAAAATAATATTGGACAGCGGGGTGGGTGAAGGCACCTCCTTCAGAGTGCAGCTTCCCGCCATCAGTTAAGCAAAAGCCGCTCATTGCGCACAAGAGGTTTATGCGGTCAACAAAGATCAAGGAGTGGATAAATTGAACAAAATGAAACTAATGTTGGTGGATGATGAAGAAAGATTTTTACAGACCACCAATAAGCTTTTAGCCAAAAAGGGATACGAAGCCGTAACCGCTACCAGCGGCGCCGAGGCCCTGGACAAACTGGAAGTTTCCATCATCGATGTAGTGATATTGGATGTGAAAATGCCGGGCATGGACGGGGTGGAAACCCTGAAACAGATCAAGAGCCGGTTCCCTCTGGTGGAGGTGATAATGCTCACCGGCCACGGCACCATTAACTCGGCGGTCGATGGCATGAAAACCGGAGCCTTCGACTACCTTACCAAACCCTGCGATCTGGATGAGCTTCTGGCCAAGGCGCTTGATGCCCATGAAAACAAAAAGAAAATGGAAGAAAAAATCCGGATGGCGCAGACCCGGACTTACATGAAGTCTCCAAGAGAAATTTTAAAGAGTGACGACAAGAATGAATAGTATTTTTAATATTAATAATTTTAACTTAGAAATTAATATTTAATAGATATGAATAAAAAAGATAAAAATAACGATAAATTTGTAACAAGAATCAGTATTGAAACTGAGCGAAAAATCCTATTTTATGCAACGATATTAATGCTAATTGCCTGGATTATTCAAAAATGTATGGATCCCTAGAAGAAGTTAATATCGAAGCCATCGCCAAGTGCAATATAGAGACAGATATACTCCGGACGAGGTACTGACATGGCTCAAGCAGCAACCAAGCAAAAGGCCACCGGTTACGACCGTTATATAAATTGGAAAATGTTTTCCATCCCTTTGGGGCTTTTTATATTGATCCTATTGATCCCCACTCCCTCCAGCATGATGCAGGTTGGAGCCGAGTACTCCCTGGGTCCGCGCTTTGCGCGCGACCACCTTTCCCGCAAGGTCTACCAAAAACCCTACAGCGAGCTTAATCAGGTGGAGTCCCAATTGATCCTGATGCTGGAGGTAAGCGTAGACAAGGCCTCTTTCAGTCATGCAAACTTCCTGAAGCGGAACCAAAAATGGGCGCATAATAACGGAGTGCCCATCACCCCCCAAGGCATGGCTGAAACCAAAAGATGGGCCGCTAGTATGGACCCGGGGGACTTTAAGGCCTTATTGCAACAAACTCACAGGTTGAAAAAAAGCGGCATCGATATCGACAAGCTAGGCCCCAAGGACAAAAAGACGGTGGCCGAGGCGGGCTTTAGGGTCAAGGCGGCAGTGGCAACCGTGATCTTTGTGGTGGCGTGTTTCTTAACCGAGGCCATCCCCCTGCCCATGGTGGCTTTCTGCATAGGCATCATCGCCATACTCACAGGCGTCGTCACCCGCAACAATGTGGCCTCTCTCTATTGGTCTGACGCCACCTGGTTCATCATGGGCAGCCTCATGTTCGCCACCGCCTTTGTGAAAACCGGAGTGGACCGCCGAATCGGCGTGATGATGTTCGGAAAGCTAAAAACGCCCAGTATCAGGTGGATCACCCTAATCATCATCGTAATCATATCCCCGCTCACCATGTTCATGTCCGATCACGCCCTGGCGGCAATGTTTTTACCCATCGGCATCGTACTCTACACCACATCCACCCAGGCCGCGGGCCGGGAAGACCCGGAACTGGGCAAGATGCTTATGATAAGCATAGCCATGGCCTGTAACTTGGGCGGCTCATTAGCCCCCTCGGGTGCGGCCCGCAACATTATCATGATGAGCTACGCCGAAGACATGTTCGGCATCAACATCGGTTTCGGCCAATGGATAATCTACTGCCTGCCCTATCTGGTTTTTACCGTACCCATAACCTGGCTGGTCATAAACTGGCGGTTCAAGCCGGCGATTACCAATCTCGCCCCCGCCATCAACGTGGTCCGCAAAGAGATCTCCAAACAAGGCGGGAAATGGACCCGGGAACAAATAATCTCAGTGATCATCTTCTTGGTCATGCTTTTTTGCTGGATCACCGAAAAAAACCTGATATTGAGTCTGACCGGAATCCGCTTGGGGATCGGTGTGATTGCGGTGATGGGCGCCCTGGCCTATATCCTGGCCGGTATCGTCAACTGGCGTGACTATCAAAGCAAAGTGGACTGGGGGGTGGTGTGGCTGTACGCCGGGGCTATCATATTCGGCCGCATCCTGGTTACCACCGGCGGCGCCTACTGGATCGCCAACACCATCGTGGGCCTGACCGTGCCCTTGGGTCTGGGCAGCGGGCTTGGCCTTTTACTTAGCGGCAACTTCATAACCGGGCTCCTGACACAGCTTATGGCCGACGGCCCCGCCTGCGCAGCGGTGGGACCGGTGACGCTGGCCATGGCCGGCATTGTCCATCCGGGCACCAGCATGATCCCCTTTGTGGCCATGAGCACCAGCATCGCGTCCTCGCTGGCCTATTGCCTCATAATCGGTACGCCGCCCAATGCCATTGTCTATTCCAGCGGCTATCTGGAGCAGAGAGACTACATCAGGGCCGGAGCTATACTTTGGATAACCAACATGGCTGTTTTAATATTATTAGCGGCCACATATTGGACCTGGCTGGGATGGAGCGGTTTGCCCTCTTATTGAGTAGCAAACGGATTTGGCTATGGAGGCAATCATGAGCGCGTCGAGAATAAAAGTATTGCTGGTTGATGATGAGCCGCAGTTCAGGGCCAGTACCAAAAAGATCCTGGACCGGCGGGGTTTTCTCACCCTGGCTGCCGGCAGCGGGGACGAGGCCCTGGCTATGCTGGCTGAAAATCCCGAGGTGGTGGTGTTGGACATCAAGATGCCCGGAAAAGACGGCCTGGACGTTTTACATGAAATAAAAGAGCGGGCCGCTCACCTTCCGGTCATCATGCTCACCGGCCATGGCTCTGAAGAAGCCGCGCAAGTGGCTTTGGAAAAAGGGGCCTATGATTTTTTGAACAAGCCCTGCGATATTGATCTTTTGGCCTCCCGCATAAAGAAGGCCCACGGTTTTGAAAGGGCCGGCCAGATTGAGCCGGAAAACAAAGTCCGGGAGGTGATGATCCCCCGGGAGGACTACACCGAGGTTTCCAGCGACACCCTGGTAAAGGATGCCATCGTAGCGCTGCGGGATTCCTTCAGCACCAAGGCCGCCAGCAACAGCATCATGGAAACCGGCCACCGTTCCATGCTGGTCACAGATAGCGCCGGCAAGGTCGTGGGCATTTTGACCATCTTGGACCTGCTCAGGGCCCTGATGCCCAGCTACTTTACTGCGCCCAAGCCATTTTTGGCCGACTCCATCCAGTATTCCCCCATGTTCTGGGAGGGAATGTTCACACGGGAAGTCAAGGCCTTAGGTAAAAGAAGCATAGGCGAGTTCATGTCGCCCACACCCCCGGTTATAGATGCTGATGCCAATCTTATGCTGGCCGCCTACACCATGATCCAAAAACTGACGCGCCGCTTGCTGGTGACCGCTGAGGAGGAGGTTGTGGGCGTTATCAGGGAGCAAGACCTGTTCTTTGAGATGGAGAGAATATTGCGCGGCTAAAACCGGTAACTAACGGCCGGTTATAAGCCCCTCTTTCCCGGCGCTTTTGCCCGGTGCCGGGGAAGGGGGGCTGTTTTGGGATCAGCCTTAACCAGCCGGGGGCAAGGCGGGCAGCTCTTTAAACAGGCCGTTCAAAGGCCCCCGCGCCCGCTGCTATGCAATGGATGTCCTCCGGCCTGATCTGAACCAATGCCGCTTCCTTGCCCACCACCAAATTTTGGCCGCCTGCCCCGGATAAAACGCAGTGCAAGGTCAGGTCATGGGCCTGGAGTTTGGCCTCCCAGTGAGACCCCAGGTCGGCAAGGGCCTTGACCTGTGCGGAAAAGACATTGTCGTTTTGCCCGCCCTTAACTGAACCATCCAACAGCCTGACCTTTTCCGGACGCACGCATATATATCCCGGTCCCTTGAGGGCGCTGTCCGCCACCCGCAGCTTCAGCTCGCCCAAACTGGCGGCGCCGCCCCTGAACTCAGCCGGGAAAAGATTTTTCATGCCCACGAACTCGGCCACAAAACGGGTCTGGGGCCGTTGAAAGATCTGTGAAACCGTGCCTACCTGCTCGATTGCGCCCTGATTTATCACCGCCGCCCGCTGGGCCAGGGTGAGCACCTCGCTGAAATCGTGGGTCACCATCAGGCAAGTAAGGCCCGTCTCACGGTGCAGGCTCGCCAGCATCTCGCGCAGGTCCTGGCGGAAATTGGGGTCCAGGGCCGAAAGGGGTTCGTCCAAGAGCAGGACCTTGGGCTTGGCCGCCAAGGCCCGGGCCAGAGCCACCCTTTGCTTTTCGCCGCCGCTTAGGTTGCCGATGGAGCGGTCTTGCAGGTGGGCGATCCCCAGGCGCTGGGCAAGCTCTCCGGCCGTCTTTTCCTGCTCCCGGCGCTCCTGTTTCAGGTAGCGCAGGCCGTAGGTGATGTTTTTACGCACGCTCAGGTGGGGAAACAAGGCGTGGTCCTGGTAGACGATGCCCACGGCCCGGCGCTCGGGAGGCAGCCTGGTCACCTCCTTTCCCTTGATCCAGATGCGGCCTGAGCTGGGTTTGATAAGCCCGGCCAGGGATTCCAAAATCAAGGTCTTCCCCGCACCGGTGGGGCCAATCAGGGCGAAGAACTCGCCTTCCGCCACGCGCAGGTTGATATCAACCAGGGTGAACCCGGGAAAGCGGATCGAAACCCCTTCCAGCCGTATCATGCCGCCCCCTTACGGCGTATTGCCACCACCCGCAATAGGGCAAACAGAGCCAAAGAAACCAGGATAAGCCAAACCGCCACCGGCTGGGAGTACTTGAGCCCATAGGCGGTGAAGCGCTCATAGATCATCACCGGCGCGGTCATGGGATGGTAGGCCACGATAACCACCGCCCCGAACTCGCTGATGGCCCGGGCCAGGCACATAATCACCCCGGTTAGGATGCTGCGCCAGGCCAGGGGGAGAGTCACCCGGAAAAAAGCCCCGGCGGCGGAGCTGCCCAGGCTGCGGGAGACCCTCTCCAGCCTCGGGGGAACCGCCAGAAAACCGTTGCGGGCGGCGTTGATATGAAAGGGCAGCCCCACAAAGGTGAGCACCACCACCAGGCCGGTGACGGTGCTCATTAGCTGGATCCCCAGGTCCCGCAGCACCCTCCCCAGGGGGTGGCCGGCCCCGGCCAGGCTCAGGATGGCGATGCCGATCACCGGATGGGGAATCATGATGGGAAGATCCACCACGCTCTCCAGAAGCTTTTTGCCCCGGAATTCACGGCGGGCCAGGAGATAGGCCAGGGGTGTGCCCAGCACCAGGGATATGAAAGCCGCCCAGGCGGAGGCGTAGATGCTCAGCCCTATGGCGCTGCGCACATCCGGATCGGCAATAGACTCCCACATATCCGAAGGCGCCGGCTCTGTTATTAATTCAACCAGGGGCAGAAAGATAAAGGCCAGCACTGTGGCCGAACAAAAGAAAACCAGCCAGCGGAAGGGATCAGGTCGCATGGGGTATCGCCTTTTGGAGCAAACGGCTCAGGCGGCGGCCCGGAGAAGGGGCCGCCGCCTGCTGGGAATGATTTTAACCCGGCCTATTTTTTTACCTCCACCAGGGATTTGATCGGGTCAGGAAGCTTGGCCCTCATCTCCGCCGTGGGCACCCGCACCGGGTCCAGCGGCGGCTGGCCCATGCTCTTAAGAATCGCCAGCCCGCCCTCTTTGGAAAGCAGGTAGGCCAAAAAGGCGGTGGCGCCCTTGGGGTTGGGCGCATTCTTGATCAAGGTGATACCGTAGGTGCAGCTTTTGCCCACCCGGGTGAGGAAGGTGCCGGGCTTTTTACCGGTGACCTTGACCTTGGCCTGCTTATAAAAACCATCCTGGCGGTAGTCGCCCAGGTTGATCTCTTTGGGCAGCGTCACATACTTGAGGCCGTGCTGCACCGCCACTGAGAGGTATTCCCAGGCGTAGTCCATGTTCCCGGTCTTCAGCAGCGAGACCAGCTCCACCGACTTGGGCCGGATATTGGCCTTGGGCCGGTTGGCCAGCAGCTTTTTGTAGAGCCCCGGCTTCTTATAGTAGACCTCCGCCAGTTGCAGCACCATCAGGTTGCGGTATCCGCAGGGATCCAGGTTGGGGTCCGAGTGCCCCCAGACCACGCCCTTTGTGGCCAGGACTTCATACCAATTCTTGTTGTTCACCTTGGCGGCCAGCTTGCTTTTGTCCGTGTAGCAAAGCACCAGCTGGTTGGTGGCGAAACGCACGTTCCAATCGGTGAACTTGGGCATGAGGGTCTTTTTGATGACCATATAGTCTGCCGAGGCCATGATGTCGGCCGGTTTGCCCAGCTCGGAGATCATGCGGGCCATCTTGGTGCTGCCTCCCGCCTCGCGCTGGATGTCCAGATCCGGGTGTTTGGCCTCGAACTTTTTTTCCATGGCCGCAAAGGGAACCGTCAGGGACCCGGCATGGAAAATGGTGACCTTGTCTTTGGCCCCGGCCGCCCCTGGAGCCCAAACCAGGGCAAGAGTGACCAGAGTTATCACAGATATCCGCTTAAACATCTTCCTGCAGATTCCTTTCATGGCATCTGGCTCCTTATCTTTTGAAGTCCAACCTGTAACCTAGAATTGTTTTAGCAGTTAATATGCTTTTTTTAGCATATTAACCCTTTTTTGACAAACCGCCTCACAGAAATTAACCAAAATTTACTAGCTATTTTAGGTGATTTTTCTGAAGGTGCAAATATAATACTTCGCTCCTGCCGGGGCGGAATATTAATCAGCCTGAATAAGGCGGCGGCCGCTTGAAGCCTTTTTGTCGGGAGGGATGGCGGCAAAGATATGGGGGCTGGGAGGGGTCCTTGAAGATAAGCATCTCATCGGCTCCCCTCTGGCGACAGGCCTTTATCAAACCGGCGCACCTGGGCCTGGTGTAGCGGTTCAAGGTGAATATTATTGCCCTGGTTTGCCGCTGCTGCCGGTCAAGCATCCGCTTCACGGCAGTCAAATCATCCTTACCCGAAAGGGCCTTCCGCTGAAAAACAACCTCTATGGCCCCGTGCAGGCGCTGGACTTCCTGCCGGGTGATTGGCCAAAAGTAGGGGAACATGTCCAGGAATTTGATCTTGGTTGTGCAGATAATAAGCTCCGGCAGCCCTATCTGGAAGTACTTGCGGCCTCCAGAACGGGGACCGGTATCACCCCTCTTTTCCAGCATGGGCCCGGGCAGCGGCTGCCTCAGGTCGTAGACATGGCTGCAGACCAAATCCTTGTCAAAATTGTCTCTGAACTTGGCGGTCAACAGGTCTGCCGGAAGGACGATGCTCAAAAACTGAAGCACCTGTCTGCGGCTGGGATTGCACATACAGCCCCCCACTTGCTCTGGGCCTGATTTTCCGGCATACTGCCTCCGTAGTTCAATTATGCCCCAAGAAGTGTTTAAAGGGGCAGGGGCCGCACCCCTGGCAAGGACCTGCCTGTTCCCGGCGGATCCGGTCATGGCAGTGGGATAGAGATATTCTTGACCAATCCTGGTGCAGGCAATTAAGCTCATACCTGGCTGGATTTTCAAGATGCCCCCTGAATTCGACGTAATAATCTCCGGCCTGGGTCCGGCCGGCGCCGCAGCGGCAATGGAACTGGGCCGGTCTGGGGCCAAGGTGCTGGCGTTGAGCGGCAACCGGCGGCGACCCAAGCCCTGCGGAGGCTGCCTTTCGGCGCGGACGGCGGCGTGGTTCGATTGGCTGGACCCGCCAAACTGGTTGCGCCGTCACCCGGTGACCAAGCTTTGGCTGCTGGCCCCAGGCCGGCCACCGGGCCTTTTCCAGACTAATGAACCCGGAGCCTATTATGTGGACCGGGAAAAGCTGGACCGCTTTTTGGCCCGGCGCGCCGCCCAGAGCGGCGCCCAGGTCTTGGCCACACGCCTTGAGGACTTCACCCAGGGGCCGCAAGGGGTGACGGTTCAGACCCAGGCCGGAAAGTTCCGGGGCGATTGGCTCTTGGGGGCCGACGGCGCCGCCAGCCTGGTGAGGCGGCGGCTGGGCCTGGGGCAAAACGGCTTTGTCTATGCCGCAATGATGGAAGAAAGGCCGGCCC
>JASFOZ010000094.1:0-11181 GCA_050116255.1 Desulfarculaceae bacterium | reverse complement strand
TGGGAGTGACCATAATCACGATCACGACCATCTTCACGCCCACGGCCATGAGCACCAGCACAAGGGCCCGGTAATCACCGTAATCGAGGCCAAACCCCAGCCGGACGAAAAGGTATAGCCCCAGCCTCCCGCCTTTGAAGCAGCCCTGCCTGGGCCAATAGCTTTAGGGAAAAGCTCGGTTTGCCCCCGGTCCGAGAACATACGGTTCCGGGGGCTGGATATTTTTTGGGTATGAATCTCGAGGAAAACAAGACGCGCCTGACCGCCCTGGGGGGCGCCATCTTCGTGTCCATGCTGGGGGTGGGCATCATAGTCCCCTTTTTGCCGCTCTATGCCAAGGGTATGGGGGCCAGCGCCTTAATGATGGGCATGATCTTCAGCGCCTTTGCCGGCTCCCGCACCCTGATGATGCCTTTTGTGGGAATCTTAAGCGACCGCTATGGACGTAAGTACTTCATAATGTTGGGTCTGGCCGGTATGGCGGTCTCGGCGCTGGCCATGCTGTCCGCGGACACCCCCTGGCAATTGGTGGGAGCCCGGGCCGGCCAGGGCCTGTTTGCCGCCTTCATCTTGCCGGTGAGCATGGCCTTGGTGGCGGACCTGACCCCGCTGGGCCATGAGGGGCGCTATTTCGGAGCCTTTAACACCGCTATGCTATCCGGCCTGGGCCTGGGGCCTCTCCTGGGCGGGGCCATCCACGATTGGCTGGGCCTGGAGGTCAACTTCTGGATCATGTTCGCCATGTGCCTGACCAGCGCGATTTTCATGGCCGTCTTGGTCAGAGAACCGCCGCCTGAGTTGAGGGCGCAGGGCAAGACCGGCATCCGGCAGCAGTTTACTCTTTTCAAAGACATGCCTCTACTGGGCGTGTTTCTGTGCCGCATGGGCGCGGCCGTGTCCCTGGGCTGCTTCATCGCTTTTTTGCCGGTCCTGGGTGCGGAAAAGGGCCTCTCCGCCTTTCAGGTGGGCCTGCTTTTGGGCCTTAACGTTCTGATAATGACCGGCATGCAGGCTCCCTCCGGCTGGCTGGCCGACCGTTTCCCGCGCCTGCCTTTGGCCGTGACCGGCGCTGCCGTGGCCGCGGCGGCCAAAGGCCTTTTGCCCACTGGCGACGGATTTTGGCAGTTGAGTTTTTTGGTGGTTTTGGAGGGTCTGGCCGCGGGGGTGGCGCTTCCTTCCCTAACCGCCCTGGCCGTGGGGCGGGGAAGGGAGCTGGGTATGGGCAGCGGAGTGACCATGGGCTTTTTCATCTTGGCCCTATCCGTCGGAGTATGCTTCGGCCCCTTGTTGGGCGGGCTGCTGGCGGACTTCTGGGGCATTAGCGCCGCCTTTTGGCTGGCCGGTTCGGTGGCCGGCCTGGGGGCCCTGACCTTGGGCTTCTTGGGCGTGCGCGGGGCGCCGGCGCCGGCTGAAGTGGAGGGGTGATTCAGGTTAAGCGTACGCCCCGGCAGAGAGCCGGGAGGCGCCTTGACTTTGGCAGTATGCCCGGATAGAGTCATTTTTCATCCGGGCACACAGAAACTGGAAAATGTTTGAGGAAGATAGATATGGATTTTGAGGCCGTCATAGGGCTTGAGGTCCACGCCCAGCTTTTGACCGAGAGCAAGATATTCTGCGGCTGTTCCACCGCCTTCGGCGCTCCGCCCAACACCCACACCTGTCCGGTGTGCCTGGGCATGCCTGGGGTGCTGCCGGTGCTGAACCAAAAGGTGGTGGAATACACCCTGCGCACCGCCCTGGCCACGGCCTGCACCATCTCCCCCCGCAGCGTCTGGGCCCGCAAAAATTACTTCTACCCCGATCTGCCCAAGGGTTACCAGATCAGCCAGTATGAGCTTCCCATCGCCGAGCAGGGCCGCCTGACCATAGAGGTGGACGGGGAGACCAAGCAGATAGGCATCACCCGCATCCATATGGAAGAAGACGCGGGCAAGCTGGTGCATGACCCCGCCCAGCCGGTCAGCTATGTGGACTTCAACCGCACCGGGGTTCCCTTGATGGAGATCGTCTCCGAGCCGGATATACGCAGTCCCCAAGAGGCCGCCGCCTACCTCAAGGCCCTGAGGAACATCCTGGTCTACCTGGAGGTCTGCGACGGCAACATGGAAGAGGGCTCTATGCGCTGCGACGCCAACGTGAGCCTGCGGCCCCGGGGCCAAAAGGAGTTCGGCACCCGCACCGAGCTCAAGAACATGAACTCCTTCCGCAACGTGCAAAAGGCCCTGGAATATGAGATCCGCCGCCAGCGGCTGGTTTTGGAGGACGGCGGCCAGGTGGCGCAGCAGACCCGGCTTTGGGATGACCAGGCGGGCAAAACCGTGTCCATGCGGGGCAAGGAAGAGGCCCACGACTACCGCTATTTCCCTGACCCCGATCTCCTGCCCCTGGACATCGGCCCGGAATTGATCGAAAAGGTGCGGGACCAGCTGCCGGAGCTGCCCGAGGCCAAACGCCAGAGGTTTTTGGACCAGTACGGTCTTCCCCAATATGACGCCGAGGTGCTCACCGCCTCCCGGCCTCTGGCCGACTTTTTCGAGGCGGCGGTGGCGGCCGGGGCCAAGGCCAAGGCGGCCAGCAATATGATTATGACCGACCTCTTGGGAGCCTTGAATGCCAAGGGCCAGGAGATCAAGGACAGCCCCATCGGCCCCCAGGCCCTGGCCGAGCTGCTCAAGCTGGTAGATGCCGGGGAGATAAGCGGCAAGATGGGCAAGGAGGTCTTTGCCGCCATGATGGAAACCGGCGCCAGCGCCGCCGCCATCATAGAGGAAAAGGGGCTGCGCCAGGTGAGCGATACGGGTGAGCTGGAGGCCGTATTAAGCGGGATCTTCGCCAGCCACCCCGAGGAGGTGGAGGCCTTCAAGGCCGGCAAGGACAAACTCCTGGGCTTTTTCGTGGGCCAGGTGATGAAGGCCACCAAGGGACAGGCCAACCCCAAATTGGTCAACCAGCTTATCCAAAAGATGCTAAAGGGATAAATCTTGATCTTCCGGGAAAGGAACCAGCTTTGATCCCCACCCTGTATTGGGACGGCGACACCGCCATGATCCTGGATCAGCGCATGCTGCCGGGCAAGACCGATTTCATCCCCTGCCGGGATATGAACCGGGTCATCTACTGCATCCAGACCTTGGCCACCCGGGGGGCCCCGGCCATCGGCGTGGCCGCGGCCATGGGCCTGGCCCTGGCCGCCCGCTCCCTCCGGATCAAGGACCCGGCCCGTTTCCGGGAGCGTTTTGCCCAAAAGGCCGAGATCATGCGCGCCGCCCGGCCCACGGCCGTGAACCTGGGCTGGGCCTGCGACCGCATCCTCAAGCTGGTGGACCAGGGGCCGGATGATGTGGAGCGTCTGAAGAAGCTGATCAAGGATGAAAGCCAGCGCATGCTGGAGGAGGACGTGGCTGTCAACCGCGCCATGGGCCGCCACGGGGCCAGACTGGTGCGCAAAAACAAGGTCACCGTTCTCACTCACTGCAACGCCGGCTCTCTGGCCACCGCCGGTTATGGCACCGCCTTGGGGGTTATCTACGCCCTCAAGGAGGCGGGCAAACAGGTCAGCGTCATTGCCGACGAGACCCGGCCCCTGTTACAGGGGGCGCGCCTGACTGCCTGGGAACTGGTGCAGGAGGGCATCCCGGTGAAGGTGGCGGTGGACTCGGCGGCGGGGATACTCATGTCCCGGGGGCTGGTGGATTTTTGTGTGGTGGGGGCGGACCGCATCGCCGCCAACGGGGATGTGGCCAACAAGATCGGAACCTTCAATGTGGCCCTGCAGGCAAAGCGCCACTCAGTGCCTTTCTATGTGGCCGCGCCCCTTTCCACCATTGACCCCCATACCAAAACCGGCAAAGATATACCCATTGAGGAGCGTGATCCCAAGGAAGTGCTTTGCGTGGGCACCCGGCGGATTGCCGCCGAGGGCGCGGATGCGATAACCTTTGCCTTTGACGTGACACCAAACGACCTGGTTACGGCCATAATCACTGAAAAGGGCGTGCATAGGCCGCCCTATATCGACACTCTGGCCAAGGCCAAGGCCGCCAAACCTAAAAGGAGTTAGCTATGGAGATGCGCAAGGAGCTTTTGCCTCCGGACAAGCTGAAGGCCAAACCCCAGGATGAAAGCGCCCTGGGATTCGGCAAGATCTTCACCGACCATATGTTCGTGGCCGACTACACAGAGGGCCAGGGCTGGCATGACGCGCGCATCGTACCCTACGGCCCCTTCAGCCTGGACCCGGCTGCCCTGGTTTTACACTACGCCCAGGAGTGTTTTGAGGGCCTCAAGGCCTACCGGGGAAAGGACGGCAGCGTCTATCTGTTCAGGCCCGAGGGCAATGCCCAGCGCATGATCAACTCCTGCGAACGGATCTGCATCGCCCCCCCGCCCCAGGACTTGTTCCTGGATGGCACCAAGGAGTTGGTCAAGACGGAAAAGGAATGGGTGCCCAGTTCGCCCGGCACCAGCCTCTACATCCGGCCCACCATCATCGCCACCGAGGCCATGGTGGGGGTCAAGGTCAGCTCAACCTATTTGTTTTATATCATCTTAAGCCCAGTGGGAACCTACTTCCCCCAGGGTTTCAACCCGGTGAGCATCTATGTGGAAGAGAAGTACATCCGGGCCGCGCCCGGAGGCCTGGGGCATGCCAAAGTGGGGGCTAACTACGCCGCCTCCCTGCTGGCAGCCAGGGAGGCCCAGGCCAAGGGCTTCGCCCAGGTGTTGTGGCTGGATGCCTGCGACAAAAAGACCATTGAGGAAGTAGGCACCATGAACATGTGCTTTGTGATCAAGGGCGAGGTGATCACCGCGCCCCTGGGCGGCACCATCCTGCCGGGAGTGACCCGGGACTCGATGGTGAAGCTGTGCCAGCAGTGGGGCATCAAGGTCAGTGAGCGCCGCCTGACCATTGACGAACTCATCGAGGTCCAAAAAAGCGGGGCCCTTGAGGAGGCCTTTGGCTGCGGCACCGCCGCCGTAATCAGCCCTGTGGGCCAGTTCACCTACAAGGGCCAGGATTATCAAGTCGCGGACGGCAAGAACGGCGCCATTTCCAAGAAGCTTTATGATGAAATCGTGGGCATTCAGTACGCTGAGAAGCCTGATCCCTTTGGCTGGAGGGTCAAGGTGGCTTAGGCCTTAGAAATACGGGGTGCACCCTCTTGATATAAAGCCGCCGGGGCGTTCCTCCCGGCGGCTTTTAAGTTTTCGCGCCCAGCTCAACTTGAGGCCCTGATATGGAACGCTCAGCCTGGATCCTCTGCCTCTCGCAACCGGATTCACAAACAAGGCCAGAACATATCCCGCATGGCCGCCCGGGCACCTGCTCTTGGGTAGCACAGCTTTAAGGCAAACAGGTGAAGGACCGGTTAAATCCAGGTGTATTGATATTCCGAGCGCGCCCGCTTGCCAAGGTCCCGCCTTTTGCCTACACTGGTTTTTTATCTGCATAAATAAGGCGGCAATCATCTCTTGCTGGAGGGGACGGCATTGACAAAGGTCATAGTGGAAGCAGGCGCCTGCGGATTTAAAAGCGTCATCCAGGCTCAGCCGGACCAAGGCCGGCGGGTCAAGGTCAGCATCACCTCGGACTGCGAGGCAGTGACCGCCCTGGGGCAACAGATCCCCAGCCTGGGTCTCAAGGATGTGCTGACCCGGGGATACGGCCGGGGAGAGGTCTTTGCAGCCGCTGGGCGCACCCTGGCTCATAATGCCTGCCCGGTGGTGTCGGCCCTGATAAAGGCGGCTGAGGTGGAGCTGGGCCTTAACGTCCCCTCGCCGGTCACCATCACTTTTGAGGACTGACATCATGGATAAAACGGTTCCGGTTCATCTGATCTGCGGTTTTCTGGGGTCGGGCAAGACCACCTTGTTGCGCCGCATTCTGGCCGAGCAACCCCAGGACGAACCCTTGGCAATTCTGGTCAATGAGTTCGGCGAGCTGGGGGTGGACGGCCAATTTTTGCAGGGTTTTGAAAGCCAGGTGCTGGAGCTGACTTCGGGCTGTATTTGTTGCAGCCTGCGCCTGGACTTTGTGCGCTCCTTGGTGGAACTCTATGACAGCTTTTCTCCTGGGCGCATTATCGTAGAGGCCACCGGCCTGGCCGATGCCGCGGACCTGGTGCCGGCGGTGGCTGAGGCGGCTAAACAAAGACCCCTGGCCCTGGGCTCCAGGGTGACGGTGGTGGACGCCGAGATGTTTGAAAACCGGGATATGTTCGGCTCATCCTATTTCGGGCAGATCGCCTCGGCGGACCTGTTGCTGCTTAATAAAATCGATCTGATAGCCCCGGATGCGGTCGAGCCCATGATTGAGGAACTCGGCAGCCTTAACCCCCGGGCCAGGATTTTGCCGGTGGTCCACTGCGCGGTGGAGCGGGGGATAATACTGCAACCCCTGCACGCAGATGGACTCCCAGCCCCAGCCGCTTCGGGCCAGAAATTGCTCTCCGTGGATGCGCTTTTGCAAAAACCCGATCACCGGCCCGATGCTGAAGGAGACAATGATTTTAAGTCTTTTGCTTTTCAGCACTCGGGCAGCCTCAAGAGGGCCTGCTTGGAGGACTTTCTAAGGGGGCTGCCCTGGGAGGTTTTTCGGGTAAAAGGTTATGCCCGTCTGGATCAAGGCGGTTTCATGGTCAATCATACCTTCCGCCGCTCTGAGCTTAAGCCCATAAACGATTCCGGACCCACCCGTTTGGCCTTTGTTACTTGGAAGCTGGAGCCCCAGCTGATCCTGGCCCAACTTCGGGCCTGCGCTGCCACTGACGAGTAAAGCGCTGATCTTTTCCCTCGCCTGTGATCATAGAGGCGCAGGAAGGCTGAGGCTGAAGGTGGTCCCCTTGCCCGGGGTGCTCTCCACCTCCAGGTTGCCCTCGTGTTCGATGACGATGCGTTTGGTCAGAGCCAGGCTCATGCCCACGGCCTGGGCCTTAGTGGAAAAGAAGGGGTCAAATAAAAAGGGAATATCCTTGGGGTCAATGCCGACGCCGGTGTCGGCGATGGTGATGAGGTGGGTTTCATGACCCGGGGTGAGGGTGACCTTTATAGAGCCGCCGGCAGCGGTGGCCTCCAAGGCGTTATCCAATATGTGTTTGAGCGCAGCGGCCAGAACCACTACATCGATTGCAGCCATTGCCTCCTCTTGCGTACTCATCTCCAGACTCACATTTTCCTTTTGGGCCTTGGCCCTAAAGGGCTCCAAAAGATCTTCCAGCCACGGACCCAGGCTGGTGGGAGTGAGGTGGGGCCGGGGCAGATCAGCATAGGTCTTGACCTGGGCCACTACCTGTTCCAGGCGCTGAGAAGAACCCAGAATGCGCCGTAAGTAGGAGGCCTCCTTGGAATCAGGGTCTTTTTCCTTGAGCAGGCGTACGGCCAGCCCACCGATGGCGGTGACCGGGTTGCGGACTTCGTGGGCCACGGCCCGGGCCACCCGGTCCAAGCTCTCCTGCCTCTCTTCCAGCAAGCGGCGGCTGCGGGCCAAGAGCAGACGCTCACGGCGGTGCAGGCTGGTGAGTTCGCTAACATCCTTGAACACCGCCACCACCCCTAAAAAGGCCTGCTTCTGGTCTTGAATCAGGCTGGTGGTGGCGATCAGCTCCTTACGGCGGCCATCGGGCGTGAAAAAACCGACTTGGCGGTTATAGTGCAACTGCTGGTGATGCAGGACCTCGCTTATGGTGTGGCTGAATTCCTGGTTGGCGGGGTTGTCCACAAACAGCTCGGACCAATGCCTGCCGCTAAGGCCCTCAGCCGGCATGCCCACGATCTCCCCCAGGGCGCTATTGGCCAAGGCTATGACGCCCTCAGGATCAATGATCACCACACCGTCCCGGATGGCCTCCAGGATGTTGCCCACCACCAGCCTGCCGGCCAAAGGCTCCAGGGCCGAGTCCTGGGGGGAATCACTTCTTTTCCGGGATCTGCGCTCGCTCAACGCCTGCACCCTCCGCTTTTGTAAGCCGCCCGACCGGGCTGGTGGTGGTTAAGAGAAGTATACGGTAAATGTGCGGGCTTTGTCCCGCCTTTACCCCGGACGATTGCTGTCATTTTGATCATGCCGGCCCAGGCAACGGCGTTGCCTCTTATGTTCAGGTTAGCTTAACAGGTTAACATCCCCAGTCGGGCCGCCGGAGCCTGGACAAGCCAATTAATCATAAAAAAACGGCCTCTTAAGCCCTATCTCCTTTACACAACCATCCTGGCATGTCCCTTGCTCAATTCCGGTATCATAATAAGTGATAAGACTGCTCCTCAAAATCCCCTTACCGGCCTAAGCAAAGGAGGGAATAAACCATGCAAAAGTTCCTGTTCATCATTTCCAAGGGATTCGAAAAGTCGGGCGGAGCCACCCGCGCGGTGCAGTTCGCCACCTTGACGGCAGAGAAGGGGCACCATGTAGAGTTGTTTTTAATCGACGACGCCATTCATTGGGGCCAGTTGGGCATGGCCGAGGGCATCCGCTCCTCCACCGGCGAGCATATGAAAGAGCTTCTGGATCAACTTATCCAGGCCCAGACCCCCATTCACGTGTGCAAGGCCTGCGCGGACAAGCGCCTGGTTTCTCCGGATGAACTCATTCCAGGGGCCCAGATTTCCGGGGCGCCGGTCTAGTGGACATGATGACCAGCCCGGATTACAAGGTATTTACCTTTTAGTTTGGCCCGGGCGGCCTTTGACCAAGGGCCGGGTCCGGTGAAACCGGCCTGGTTACAAGCCTGGTAACTACTCTTTGCTTTGTGGGCCGGTTTGGCCGGACTGCTCCAGGGCGATCACCTCGAGCAGTTCGGAGATGGCCTTGCGGGCAAAGGCGTCCTTGCGCCTTATGAACAAGGTCGTGGTGGCGGCGTATCTGGCCTCAATGGCGTGAACGTCGACTTTTTCAATAAGGCCGTTTTTCATCACCACTGATTGCGGAAGCAACGTAACGCCCATGCCGGCGATGACACACCCCAAAATGCCCTCCAAGGTGCCGAGTTCCATAGCTTTATAGGGAATCATGCCCTTGGCCCGCAGCCAGGCATCCAGCCGGGCCCGGTAGGCGCAGCCTGGGGGAAACACCAAAACCGTGTTTTGAGGTCTGTCTTTTAGGGGGCGCCTGTTTTTAGGTGACACCAAGACCAGCGTTTCCTTAAAAGCAGGCTGTTTTTCAATATCCGGATGGTTTACAGGTCCGGCCACAAAGGCTGCATCCAGTTCATAGCCCAGGACCCGTCTGATCAACCCCTCTGAGTTTTCGGTTCTAAGGTTTATCTCAACCTGAGGGTGTCTCCGATGAAAACTGGCCATCACCCTAGGAAGACGCACCGCTGCCGTGGAAACCATGCTGCCCAATTTCAAGGCCCCTCTAAGCTCCCCGGTCTCGGCCAGAGCCTGTTTGGCCTCGCTCTCCAGCTTCAGCATGGCTTCGGTATAGCGCCTGAGGATTTCACCGGCCGGGGTCAAGGCCATGCCCTTGGGTTTGCGGTGAAAGAGCTTCACCTCCAGCTCTTCTTCGAGCTGCTTGACCCGCATAGTCACATTGGGTTGCACATAATGCAGGGCCTGGGCGGCCTTGGACACGCTGCCCGCCTCGGCCACGGTCTTGAATATCTTTAAAGTGCTGAGTTCCATCACAAATACTAATATTAAATATATTGATGGCTAACATAATAATCAATAATTTGATTTTATATTACTTCCCGGCCATTATTGGGTCAAGTGCAATTCGAGGCAAAGAGCAAAATGGCGCAGGGCGATCGGGCATCAACATATCGGCTGATTACCGGGGGGCTGTGCGGTTTGGCTGTGGCCATGGGCATCGCCAGGTTCGCCTACACACCCATCCTGCCCCTTATGCAAAGCGAATTTGCCTTTGGGGATGACCTGGCCGGGATGTTGGCCTCGGCCAATTATGCCGGTTATCTGCTGGGCGCTCTGATCTCGGCCAGAATTTGCTCCCGTCCGTTCCGTCTGCAGATATTCCGCATGTGCCTAATAGCCAGTGTCGCTACCACCGCGGGCATGGCTATGGCCCACTGGGAATGGGCCTGGTTCGGCCTCAGATTTTTATCTGGAGCAGCCACTGCCGGCGTTTTCGTGCTGGGCTCGGCCATGGTGCTGGGCTCCCTACAGGCCATGGGGGCCCGGGGGCTGGCAGGGTGGTTGTTCAGCGGGGTGGGCCTGGGAATAGCCCTCACCGGGGCGGCGGTTCCTCCGCTGGGGGAAAGCTTCGGGAGTCAGGTGGCTTGGCTGGGCATGGGCGTGATCAGCCTGCCCCTACTGCTGTTCTGCTGGCTCTGGCTTAAGGACCGCCATTTCTCCAGGCCAAAGGCATCCAGGTTCAAGGGCTCATTTCATTGGAAAGGACGCCCTCTGCTGCTGTGGCTGACGGCGGCCTATTTTTGCGCAGGCTTAGGCTACATCGTCAGCGGCACCTTTCTGGTCTCCATAGTAGAAGATTTCTCCTCCTCAGCCTCCTTGGCCAACTCCGCCTGGGTGCTCACCGGCGCTGCCGCCGGAGTCTCGGCGGTTATCTGGTCATTCATAGGTCAAAAAATAGGCCTGGTTCCGGCATTGGCTGCCGCCCATTTGGTGCAGGCGGGGGGAATACTGCTCCCGGCTCTTTCCGTTTCTTGGATCGCCGCCTTAACCGGAGCCTTATTGTTCGGGGGCACCCTCACCGGAATCGTGGCCCTGAGCATGAGTCTGGGTAACTCCCTGGCGCCGCCCGGGCAAGGGGGCATGGTGATGGGCCTGCTCACAGCAGCCTTTGGCTCCGGACAAATCCTGGGCCCGGCCCTGGCAGGCCATCTGGCAGTGGCAACCGGAGACTTCGGTCTGCCCCTTATCGCGGCTTCGGCCATAGTCGCCCTGGGCGGGCTTATGCTCTATGGGGCCTGGAGGCGTTTTAACCATGTCCAACCAAACGCTTTGGCTGGCCAGGTGAATATCAGAATTAACCATCGAAGCATATCTTCAGGGCGGTTTTAAGGGAAATCAAATTAGCCGCCAAAGCGGAAGCTGAAGCATCAGAGAGGAGAATTGACATGGCGATACATTTTAGCGAGCCAGAGCTAAGGGGCCGTATAGAAAAGGCGGTGGCCGGGATCATAGAGCGGGGCCTGGACGGCCTTTTGATGTTCCGCCAGGAGAGCATGTACTACCTGACCGGGTATGACAGCTTCGGTTATGTGTTCT